>NZ_JAUBTI010000006.1:0-65364 GCF_036702415.1 Microcoleus sp. D3_18a_C4
TATTGTACAATACGCGAGCGGGGACGCTCGCACTACAATAAAAAAAATGCTTTTTACAAAACTGAGATGCTCCCTGAATCCGGCGGCTTGTATCCTGGCTGCTTTCGGTCAAAACGATCGCACGCGAGTGCATCCCGAAAGCCAGGGCGATCGAATTTCTGCCCTTAAACAAATCCTTCGCAGTAACTCCAGATCGAACTAACACCCGCCCGAACCGCATTTCCTAGACCAACAGCACCAAACCCAGCACCAGCGTCACTACTATTTCCATAAGTTCAGAATACGATCGCTTAACTCGGTTTTAACTCATATGTTGCACCATTCTCAATAAGCTTTTTAGGAACAGGCTTTCCGGCCTGTTCCACAAGAAGACTCATTCTTTGTGGAACGGGCATCTTGCCCGTTCTTGACAATGGTGCAAGATATCAGTTTTAACACGCTTTGCGATCGATAACTCCTGACTCCTGCTCAATAATGAATCCGTGTATCCGTGACTTCCGTGCCGTGCCTTTCTTCAACCACACCTAAAATTTGCAAAATGTCAAGGGATTCGATCGACTTTTCCCCATCTTAGCCACCAAGTCCCAAACAAGATTTAGCGCCGGACAAAATCCCCCAAATTTTTTGCCACAAACGGTCACATCCGTTGTAATATAGATGTAAGTCACAGCCCGTTAAAGTAATCAACCAACAATTAAGTCGCTCAATATATTCACGCTCCAACGAGCGATGAGTTGTATTGAGCGCGCCTATTAAGGAGCGCTCAAAGCTCGTCACACACCCCAAATATTCAGCAAGAATCATGCCATCAAGAGCCGCCAACGATGTAGACGTAGCAGAGCAATATTGGCACTACCTAGAAGTATCCAAGGTTGCAACAATCTTAGAAACCAACCTGGAAAGCGGTTTAGAACCGACAGAAGCCAACCATCGCCAACAGAAATTCGGGCCCAACGAACTAACCGTTAAAGCAGGGAAACCAGCCTGGTTAAAATTTCTCCTGCAATTTAACCAACCCCTCCTGATCATCTTGCTGAGTGCAGGTTTAATCAAAGCAGTGATCGGAGAATGGCTAAACGCTAGCGTAATTTGGGGCGTAACCACCACCAACGCTACTATTAGTTTCATCCAAGAAGCTGGAGCCGAGAAAAAAATTGAAGCCCTAGCCCAAGCTGTCACTACCGAAGCCACAGTCATTCGGGGCGGCAAAAAATTAAGAATTCCCTCCAAAGAACTCGTAGTCGGGGACTTAGTAACCCTGACTTCCGGCGACAAAGTACCGGCAGACTTGCGCTTAGTGAAAGTCCGCGACTTGCAAATCGACGAATCGGGACTCACCGGGGAATCTGTTGCTGTCGAAAAAGAATTAGGACAATCGGGAGACTTGGTTCTGCCACAAGAAACGCCACTAGCAGAACGGGATAACATGGCCTATGCCGGCAGTTTTGTCACTTTTGGCCAAGCTAGCGGCATCGTAATTGCGATCGCCAATAAAACCGAAACCGGCAAAATCTCCCAACTATTAGATCGCCACATCGACCTCACCACCCCCTTAACCCGCAAATTCAACCAATTCAGTCAAAACTGGCTGTTATTCGTGTTGGGAATGGCAACCTTGACCTTCGCAGTCAGATTGGGCAGACCTGTCCCAGAGGGAGTTTCAGCCTTTAAAGAAGCAGTCGAACCCGCTGTCGCCCTGATTGTCGGTGCAATTCCCGAAGGCTTACCCGCCGTCATTACCGTCACCCTAGCCGTAGGCGTTTCCCGGATGGCAAATCGCCACGCGATCGTCCGCAAATTGCCCGCAGTGGAAACCCTCGGCGGCGCTACAGTCATCTGTTCCGACAAAACCGGAACTTTGACGGAAAACCAAATGACGGTGCAAGAAATCTATTCTGGCGGCGAATCCTACTCGGTTACGGGTACGGGATACAGCCCCGAAGGTGAAATTCAACTCAACCAACTGCCAATTACTGTCAGCCAAACTCCAACTTTGCAAGAATGTTTGCAAGCTGGACTCCTTTGCAACGACTCTCACTTGGAATTTAAAGACGATAATTGGATTGTCGTCGGAGATCCGACAGAAGGAGCGTTAATTGCTGCAGGCAAAAAAGCTGATTTGAGCCAGCAAATTTTGTCCAAGTCAATGCAGCGGCTGGATTCAATTCCCTTTGAATCTCAGTTTCAATACATGGCGACGCTGCACCGAACTCCCAGTAGCAAAATTTTGTACGTCAAAGGTTCCGTAGAATCAATTATCGGCCGCTGCGGTTCCAGTCTCGATACCCAAGGAAATCCGGTAGAAGTCGATCGCGAACAAATCCACCACCAAGTGGATGAAATGGCAAAGCAAGGCTTGCGCGTCTTGGCTTTAGCGAAAAAGCCAGTACCCCAAAGCCAAAATTCCGTCGATCACTCGGATTTGGAGTCAGGGCTGGTTTTCTTGGGACTGCAAGGTATGATTGACCCGCCGCGGGCAGAAGCGATCGCAGCCGTCCAAGCTTGTCAAACCGCCGGCATCCAAGTCAAAATGATTACCGGCGACCACATCGCTACAGCCAAGGCGATCGCCCGCCGCATGGGATTCCGCAAAACCAAGCACCACAGGGAACTTGTAGCCTACACGGGCGCTCAACTCGCCGCAATGAGCAAGCAGGAACTCGGCGAAGCCGTAGAAGCCGGCTCAGTTTTTGCCCGCGTCGCCCCAGAACAAAAACTCCGCCTCGTAGAAGCTTTGCAAAATCAAGGCGAAATCGTGGCGATGACGGGAGACGGCGTTAACGACGCGCCGGCGCTCAAACAAGCGGATATCGGTATTGCGATGGGCAGCGGTACTGAGGTTTCTAAGGAAGCCGCCGACATGATTCTTACCGATGATAACTTTGCGTCGATCGAATCTGCTGTAGAAGAAGGGCGATCGGTTTACAAAAATCTGCTCAAAGCAATCAGCTTCATTCTCCCAGTCAACGGCGGAGAATCGATGACAATTTTGCTCAGCACCCTCCTCGGTCGAGAATTGCCGATTTTGTCGCTACAAATTCTCTGGCTGAATATGCTCAACTCGATCACCATGACTGTGCCCCTGGCTTTCGAGCCCAAGTCAGCGGGAGTGATGAAACAGCAGCCCCGACCGGTAAACGAACCTTTCCTCACCGGAAATCGGATCAAGCGGATCATCGCTATTTCTCTTTACAACTGGACTCTGATTTTCGGAATGTTTGAATGGGTGCGCCAAGCTCCTTGGGGAACCTTGGAACTGGCCCGCACGATGGCGATTCAAGCTTTGGTAATGGGGAGAATTTTTTACCTGTTGAGTCTCAGCCAGTTGTTGCCTTCTTTGATTGCTAAATTTAGCGGTTCTAAGGAAGAAGTTAGCGGTGCTCCCGCCCTCGGTGTGGGAATTGTCCTGGCGGTGATTTTGCAGATCATCTTTGCTAATTCTCCGTTTGTCAATAGCATATTTGAGACGGCTCCGATGAATCTGGATCAGTGGTTGATTTGCTTCGGCGTAGCCCTGCCGATGATCGGTGTTGCTCTCTCCGTCAACCGGTTCGATCCGCCCAACTAAGCTGCTGCCCAAAAGTGCGATCGAACTTGGAGGTACTGCCACCGATTAGTAATTTCGGGTGTTGAGAAACCGGGTTTCTGGAAGAAACCGGGTTTCTCTGTTTTACACAAAATCGAACCTAAAAGCCCACGTCATATCATCTCCGGTAAATCACTTAGGATTAAGCGCCAATTTTAGGCCAATACGCTTGGGCCCGAGCCCGATCTCCCTGGCGCCCCCCCATCGTTGCGGGGGGACAAGAACTTACTCTTTCGTCCCCCAACAACCAGGGGGAGTAGGGGGTATGCGAGGGGATCACGCCCGGAATAAGCAGTTTTAACCCAAGCGTATTGAATTTTAGTCCACCCATGAAAACCAGTTAACCCTTGGAAAACACCCAAATCGTAAAAAGTTAATTATTTCTGTATAATACACTACAATTAGCTTTTAAAAAATAGACATATATTAACAAAGTAAATGTGCAGTGGCTGCGATGTTGGCAACTTATTGACAATAAATTTGCAGGCTGCCCGATCGGCATTCGCTACAACCGTTACCCAGCAAGTCTTGGTTTGAACCAGTTTGGATAAGCCAACCAGATCGCCCTTCCCAACGGTTCGTTATCGATAGGGCGAGCCCAAAAGATTTACTTATCAAATGAATTTAATAATTGTTTTATAATTTGTGCAATAGTAAGGTAGAGTTAATTATCAAGCCAAGAAAACGTGCGGCTCGCAAAAAGTGAGTTCACACAACTCGGCCGCTCGAAATATCGATAATCAAAAAAGTCAAATCAGCAGGGATAGTTTAAAGAATTATGCTAGCGATAAATCTTTTGCTCCCTCCTGCCAAGGATCGCTCAAAACAGTTCGCTAAATTCCATTAGCGAACAGAAAAAAAGCGCCTTGATAAACTTCAGTGATGTCGTTACAGAAGATTATGAATTGCAGCGAGGCTAGACTATGACAAAATTTTCAGAGCAATTTTCTCGGCGTAAATTTATCGTTACAGCCGGTGCATCTGCAGTCAGTTCAATACTGCTCAAAGGGTGTTTGGGAAATCCTCCCGAACCGGGTGCAACTGCTGGCGGTGAGGCCGCTGCTGGTGGCGGGGCAGTGCCGGTGGCAACATCAGCAGTTGCTGTTGCCAACGAGAAAAGAGTAGAAGGAATTGAAAGCACTAAAATCTCATTGGGATACATCCCGATCGTCGAAGCAGCACCTTTAATCATTGCCCAAGAAAAAGGCTTTTTTGCCAAATACGGCATGACTGAGGTAACAGTCGCCAAACAAGCCAACTGGGGTTCGGCCAGAGATAACGTAGAAATAGGATCTGCCGGGGGCGGCATTGACGGCGGCCAGTGGCAAATGCCGATGCCTTATCAAATTAGTCAAGGCCTGATCACCAAAAACAGCACCCCAATCCCGATGTATGTTCTGGCCCAGTTGAACACTCACGGAAATGGAATTGCGATCGCGGGCAAACACCAAGGCAAAGGGCTCGGACTCAAACTAGACCAAGCAGCCCAAGACTACATCAAAGGCCTAGCGAAAGCAGGCACTCCCTTCAAAGCAGCCTACACCTTCCCCAAGGCCAACCAAGACTTGTGGATTCGCTACTGGCTTGCAGCTAACGGCATCGATCCCGACACAGATGTCAGCTTGCTGACAGTACCGGCTGCCCAAACCGTGGCCAACATGAAAACCGGAAGTATGGACGCTTTCAGCACCGGCGACCCCTGGCCTTTGCGGATCGTCAAAGAAAACATCGGCTTCATGTCAGCGCTAACTTCCGAAATCTGGAAAGCACATCCAGAGGAATATTTAGCCATTCGCGGCGACTGGGTAGACAAGCATCCCAAAGCCACAGAAGCCGTGATAGCAGCAATCATCGAAGCGCAACAGTGGTGCGACAAGCCAGAAAATCGCGCCGAATTAGTTGCCATTGTTTCGGGCAAAAACTTCTTTGACGTATCTCCGGCTGTTTTGACTCCTCCCTATGAAGGCAAGTACGTCATGGGCGACGGCAAACCCGACATCAACGACTTCCAGAGGAGCCCGCTGTACTGGAAAGATAGTGTCGGCAACGTTTCTTATCCCTACGCCAGTCATGATTTGTGGTTCATTACCGAAAGCGTTCGCTGGGGTTTCTTGCCAACAAAAACCTTGGCCGACAAAAAGACACTCATCGGTAAAGTCAACCGCGCCGATATCTGGAAGAACGCAGCTAAATTAGCCGGAGTTGCTGATGCTGATATTCCGAAAAGTACGTCTCGCGGTATTGAGAAGTTCTTTGATGGCAAAGAATTCAACCCGGATCAGCCAGAAGCTTATCTGAGCAGTTTGGCGATTAAAAAAGTGTGATGGGTAAAAGCTTCCCATAATTTAGCCTCAAAAATTTAGTCTCGAAAGAAAACACCGCAGAAACAGAGGAGATAAGCAGGATGGCTGTAAGTACAAGTCGGAGAGGTAGAGTCGCTCCGCAAGCGGCGCTGGGCGACTTTTGGAAGAAGAATTCCCCGAATATATTGCCGCCAATCTTGGGGCTAATTGGATTTCTGTTTGTTTGGCAATTCCTGTCAAGTTCTGGAATTATTAAATTGCCGGGGCCGACAAGCGTTTGGACTGACGAACGGACGCGGATTCTGTTGATGTATCCTTTTATGAACTCCAAAACTTACGGAGTCGGCTTGTTTTGGCAGACTTTAGCTAGTTTGGAACGGGTGGCAAAAGGCTATACTCTCGCCGCTGCTGTGGGAATTGGCATGGGGGTTGTGGTAGGTACAAATCCTTTTCTAAATAAGGCTTTAGATCCGCTTTTTCAGTTTTTGCGGATGGTGGCCCCTTTGGCTTGGGTGCCCATTGCCCTGGCTGCACTGCAACAAAACGAACCTGCTGCTTTGTTCGTGATTTTTATCACTTCAGTTTGGCCGATTTTGATCAACACGGCTGAAGGTGTGCGCCAAATTCCAGACGACTATAACAACGTTGCGAAAGTGCTGCAACTTACTCGGAAAGAGTATTACCTCAATATCTTGTTTCCGTCGGCACTTCCTTACATCTTCACAGGATTGAGAATTGCGATCGGTTTGGCTTGGCTGGCAATTATCGCTGCGGAAATTGTGATGTCCGGGATTACAGGTATCGGCTTCTTTATTTGGAACGCTTACCAGCAAAACTACATCAGCGAAATTTTGTTAGCTGTAGTCTACATCGGGGCTGTTGGTTTGCTGCTCGATCGCATGATGGCTTGGTTGCAGCAAAAAATTGCTCCACCTCAAGGAAAATAGTTGTGCAAGTAACTCGCTAAATAATTTTGAGTTTTGAGTTTAAAGATTTGAGTTCAAAACTCGATATTTATATTTCAGGAAACTGCAATCTACACAGGGTTACGAAATCTCCAACAAGCGACAGTTAAAGCTAGCTGCTAATCTATAAAAACTAGCAGCTAGCGAAATAACAAACCTACAAAAAAGGCAAAAAAATCATGTCTATTTTGATTGAAATAGAACAACTGGAAAAAGTATTTAATTTATCAGACGGCGGCACATACGTTGCTCTCAAAGGCATCGATCTGGAAATTGAAAAAGGCGAATTTATCTCCTTAATCGGACACTCAGGCTGCGGCAAATCTACGCTGCTAAATATGGTGGCAGGTTTGGATTTGCCGACAGAAGGATTGGTGACAATTGAAGGACAAAGAATCACCCAACCAGGCCCCGATCGCATGGTAGTATTCCAAAACTATTCCCTGCTACCTTGGCGGACGGTCAGAGAAAACATTACCCTAGCCGTAGACTCGGTAATGAGCGGCTTACCCAAAGCCGAACGCCTCGAAATCATTCAAAAACACATCGACATGGTGGGCTTAACTCCCCACGCCGAAAAACAACCTGCACTGCTATCAGGGGGACAAAAACAGCGCGTGGCGATCGCCCGCGCCCTCGCCCTGCGCCCCAAACTGTTACTGTTAGACGAACCCTTCGGCGCTTTGGACGCTTTGACTCGTGGCAACTTGCAAGAAAAGTTGATGGAAATTTGCCAAGAGTACGAAATCAGCGCCCTGATGGTAACTCACGACGTGGATGAGGCGGTGTTGCTGAGCGATCGCATCGTCATGCTCACCAACGGCCCAGAATCGAAGATAGGCGGGATTCTCGAAGTAGACATCCCCCGCCCCCGCAAGCGGATGGAAGTAGTCTCACACCCCAGCTACTACGCTCTACGTAGCGAAATGATTTACTTCCTCAACCAGCAGAAGCGCGTCAAAAAACTGCGGGCGCGGAAAGTACCCGCGATCGCCCGCCACGGGCTGGAAAAAGTCAACCTCGAACTCGGCTTTATTCCGCTGGCAGCCTGTGCTCCCCTCGCTGTCGCCAAAGAAAAAGGCTTTTTTGCCAAGCACGGCCTGGATGAAGTCCACCTCGTGCGGGAAACAAGCTGGCGCGGCATCGTAGACGGCATCGCCGCAGGTTACTTAGACGCAGCCCAAATGCCCTCTGGGATGGCGATGTGGTTGAGCTTGGGGGGCCACCAAGAGCAGCCGATTCCGACGGTTACAGCCCTCACCATGAGCCGCAATGGCAACGGAATTACCCTCGCGAGGCGCTTTTACGACCAAGGGATCTACACTCTGGCAGACTTTAAAGAAATGCTGCATAGAACGCCGGCCCAAACGCACCGTATGGGCATCGTTCACCCTTCTTCGATGCACAACCTGTTGCTGCGTTACTGGCTGGCTTCCGGCGGCATTGACCCGGATCGCGATGTGTTGCTGAAAAATATCCCACCGGCTCAAATGATCGTTGACTTGCAGGGCGGCACTATTGACGGTTTCTGCGTCGGCGAACCTTGGAACTTGCGGGCATCGATGGAAGGAGTCGGCTTTACGGTGGCTACAGATTTGGAACTGTGGCCGGGGCATCCGGGAAAAATTTTGGGGGTGCGGGAAGACTGGGCAAATGCTTATCCCAACACTCACATTGCTCTAGTCAAAGCTTTGCTCGAAGCTTGCAACTATTGCGCCGATCCAAGTCGCGCCGCCGAGGTTTCGGAAATCGTCGCGGGAAGGGAGTACGTCGCTACTGATAAGAGTTACATCCAACTCGGCGACGCCAAATCTTCTGCTTGCAACCTCGATACTCCGATGCGGGAATACGCCCACCACTTGTTTTCGGGAGAGGGGGTGAATCGCCCAAGCCGCACCGAACAACTCTGGCACATGGTGCAGATGGCGCGCTGGGGCGATACTGTGTTCCCGCGCAACTGGGTGGAAATTCTGGAACGGGTGGTGCGAGTCGGTGCCTTCAGCACGGCGGCGCGAGAGCTGGGGATGGCTGATATTACTTACACTCGCGGTTCTCTCAGCTTGTTTGACGGCTCGGTGTTTAATGCTGACGATCCGATCGGCTATCTCAACAGTCTGGCGATTAAACGCGATTTCACGATGGCGGAAGTTGTACTTGATTCCGACCGTAGAGTTGCTTAAAGTGGTTTTCAGTAGGATGCAAACAGGGTAATTGCTAACTGTTTAGTTGCTCGTTGCTAACTTCGGAAGCCATCCGTTAAATCCGTTACAGAATCTGTGGCCGAACTTCTTTCACCTATAACCCACTAACAAGTTCCAAAATCATGCTCAACACCACTACGAACCAAACTCAAACCAAAAAGCAAGACAAGAAAGTAAAGGATCGCCGGAAGCCTTTTTTGGTGATGGAAAATGTTCACAAATCATACCCAAATGGTTACAGAGCTTTAGAAAACGTTAACTTGACTGTAGCTGAGGGAGAGTTTATTACGCTGATCGGACACTCGGGTTGTGGCAAGTCAACGCTGTTGAATATGGTGTCGGGTTTTAGCCATCCGACTCAAGGCAGCGTCAGAATTAGCGGGCAAAAAATTGAGAAGCCGGGCCCCGATCGCATGGTGGTGTTTCAGGGTTACGCTTTGCTGCCTTGGCGGACGGTGTTTGAAAATGTTTACCTTGCGGTTAATGCTGTATTTCCTGAGAAGTCGAAGGTCGAAAAAAATGCGATCGTCAATGAGCATTTGGCGATGGTGGGATTGACTGAAGCTGCCCAGAAAAGACCGCCGCAAATTTCGGGGGGGATGAAGCAGCGGGTTTCGATCGCCCGCGCCTTGGCAATTCGCCCGAAAGTGCTGATTTTAGACGAACCTTTTGGTGCTCTGGACGCAATTACTAAGGAGGAATTGCAAGAAGAGTTGCTGAAAATCTGGAACGATCACCGCTGTACGGTGTTGATGATTACTCACGACATTGATGAAGCGCTGTTTTTGGCCGATCGACTGGTGATGATGACTAACGGCCCGTCGGCGACAATCGGTGAAGTTTTGGAGATTCCTTTCCCGCGTCCGCGCGATCGGGTTCAAATGATGGAAGATCCGGAATACTACAATTTGCGGAACTACGCCCTAGATTTCCTGTTCCGTCGCTTTGCACACGATCACGATGCCTAATCAGTTGGGAAATCAAAGTTCAAGAGGAGAATTATGAGACTTCTCGAACAAGTTTAATTCTTGTGCGGAGTAGGGATTAGGCATCCTGCCGGCCCAAGACGAGCTTTTTTGCAGAAGTCTATTGAAAAGTTTAAGCCCCAGTGTTCCCCGATGTCAGGGGAACATCGCTGCGGGCGCAATTTTCCCGATCCGGTTGGGTAAACTGAAGCTTAATGGTGGACGAGAAGTTTTTTCGGACGTTCGGATCTTTTTCCGATATTTTACGTCTACCAGCGAAGAGACCCGATTGCCTAGCTGTCGGTAAGCTGGCATGAATAGAGCCCACCTTCGATCGAGGGTGGGCTTCTTCTTGATGTTATTAACCGTTTGTGGGCGATCGGTGGTTGGTGCATTCCACCCTTGGAACTGGCACACTGCAGGAACGTTTATCGGTGTTTCATGGATTAAGGCTGTTTTCAATATAGCGGTTTTCAGTGGAGTGAAGTACAGACGATCGGGTAGGGAAACGGCCGATCCTAAGTCCGGCGCGGGGATTTGCGACTTTTAACCATTGGTATAAGAGTGATGATTGTAGCAATACTTTTTTAAATTTGTATCACTCAGGTTTGCACGGAAAACTCCTCTGGGTCAATATCCCAATTTACCCAGCGAATTGCTTCTTTAGCCGTTAGCGAAGCCCTCGAAGAGGATCGCACATCAGGCGGCACTCGCAACGCATGAATGAATCCCGTGCTCGGACAAGTCATTTTTAACAAATAAACTGGCTGTGGATTACCCTCGTCATCAAAATCCTCGTCAAACTCGATGCTTAATAAAGTGTATTCCTGCCAACTATCTAATTCTGTCACCGCTAATTCTTGAATTATGCGATCGTAACCAATTCTCTCAATTAACACTCGACGCAGTTCGGCATTTTCTTCCGATAGAAGCCATTCTGCTTGCCACAAATCGGGGTGTACTTTTCCGTATTCTTCGGGTAATTTAACGCCGTGGTGAAAGTATAAACTGTAGCCGTCCGCAAATGCGATCGCACTTTCCCCTTCAGCGTGTAACCGATTTTCGCTGTCAAAGCGGAGGTGTAAAGGTCGATCGCAAATTATGCAAATTTTGTCAAACGGCAAGATCAACCCGCATTCCTCGAACAACTGTTGCTTGCAGCGAAGTAATTCTTGTGCTTTCTCATCGAGAGTAATACCAAATTTCGATATGAAAAATTTAGTTAAATGAATTTCTTCTAGCAGATTAGTAAGACTTAGTAGTTCTAGATCCTCAAAGTATGAGCGGAAATCATCTCCCAACGATTCTAAGTCATTTTTTAACAATTCCTGAAATTCTGACACCAGAGTGTAATCGGCATTCCGCTCTAATATTATTGCATCCGACAGAGCCTTCCACAACATCGAACCCGAAAATTCTACGTTCGCCCATTGAAAACAATTGTGGGATAAAAACTTTCCCCATACTAAATTTGTGACCGCTATTTCCGATATTTGATCTCGCGATCTACCGTCAATTTCTAGGAGTTTAAAAAGTTCGAGAAAAGCCGCCTGCGGACTGCTACAAACAATAACTTTTGGTGCTTCTTTACCGATAGCTGCATAAATTTCTCTCACTGCTTCTGTAGCTTTTTGATCGTCAATTGGCTTCGTGGAGAGTGTCAGGTAGTTCTGAGTAAGTTCGATGGGCAGATTTAAGTCAGTGATTGGATTATTCTGGATAATTAGTCGTGTCAGGTTAGTAAGTCCCGACAACGGAGTTATATCGGTAATTTGATTGTCCCACAGATGCAAGTAGGTCAGGTTGGTGAGTGCCGACAGCGGAGTTATATCAGTGATTTGATTGTGGATGAGCAAGATTCCTGTCAGGTTAATGAGTCTCGATAGCGGAGTTATATCGGTAATTTGATTTCTAGCGAGACTCAGGTTTGTCAGGTTGATGAGTGCTGACAGCGGAGTTATCTCGGTAATTTGATTGTTGGAGAGATTCAGTTTTGTCAGGTTGATGAGTGCTGACAGCGGAGTTATATCGGTAATTTGATTACCGCTAAAATCAAGTTCTGTAAGGTTAGTGAGTCCCGACAGTGGAGTTATATCGGTAATTTGATTATCGTTAAGATTAAGTTCCATCAGGTTAGTGAGTCTCGACAGCGGAGTTATATCGGTAATCTGATTGTAGCCAAGATTAAGTTTTGTCAGATTAGTGAGTCCAGACAGCGGAGTTATATCTGTAATTTGATTGTCCCTGAGATAAAGTTCTCTCAGGTTGGTGAGTCCCGACAGCGGAGTTATATCGGTAATTTGATTACCGCTAAGAGACAGTTTGATCAGGTTGATGAGTCCCGACAGCGGATTGATGTCGATAGTTCGATCGTGATTGAAATCCAGTTCAGTAAAATTTGAAAGTATTTTCTCGGCTTCATTACCGTCAGAAGTGCCAGCCTTTTGTAATAGCATATTAACTGTATGCCTTGCTTCTTTTGAAAGACTATCTTTGTGCTTGCACCAGTCAGCAAAGCTACTGAGATTAATTGGTTGTTTTACTTGTTGTTCTGACATAGTAAATTTCGATTTTAGTTTGGTAAAATTAAGGCTTTCACAAGCGGGTTATTCGGCCTACCCTACAATAAAATTCACAGAACTTGCCCACTCCGATGAAAGAAACCGGGTTTTTGACCGAATTTGGGGGCTGCAACGAAGTATTTCGTAAAAACCCGGTTTCTGCGCCCCCCGTAAGTCCTGTTAACCTTAGTCTGCGACATACCGCCAGCCTTGGGGCTCATATTCCCGCTGAATTCGCACCATCCAATTACCTTCGGGAATTGCGATCGCATGGTGTTCTTCATGACTCAATAAAGCTGTGGGCGAAAGCACTCGCAAGTACAGAGTGCCGTCTTTTTCGTACAGTTCAGCTTGTCCGTCAATAATCTGGTGAGAATGTCCAGTAACTTCACCTTCGGCGAGTGTGAGGTGAGGCTGTTTTTGTCCTTTAATTTGCTCTGTGGGAGTGAGAATTACGTCGCCTTGTCTAATCGGTTGCATAGTTTTTTTGTTAATTTTGTGTGGTGGTGTTGACAGGTCGATCGCTCTGACTGTCAATTTTATAATACGAACATACTACAAAAAGGTCAAGAGCCTGGTTTAATAATTTTTGTATAGGTTTGAAGTGCGATCGATTCCAAGTAGTAAAAGTTTGGATCTTAATTTACCAGCAAATCACTCTTTTCCTCTAATCTCCAGAAATGCCGCGCCGAAATTCTTTAACTGCTTCAACCCTAGAAGCCATCAGCAGACAGCGAGATAACAAGTTAATATCTAAATCTGGCAATATTTCGCTTTGGGCAATTTTTTCATAGCCGTGCGATCGCAAATGATACAAACCAAACAATCCATCTTCCCAAAACCAAACTTCCGGGACTCCCAAGGCTTGGTAGCGATTCAATTTACTCTCGTTACCGCTAGTAAATACAACTTCGATCGAGAGGTCTGCAATATCTCCCGATCTTCTGTTAATCAAGTAAGATTGGTCTGCTTGTGCGGATGCTTTTCCTTCTTGTTCTTGGGTAAAGCTTCCTGTGGGAGTAAACTCGATTTCTTTTTCGACAAAATACGTACCCAGCAACAGGGCGATGACACCGCTGAAGACTTCATGTTCTTGCGAAACTGCCAAAATTTCTACCTCACCTTTGAAATAAAACAGTCTAATTCCGGGGGAGTCAGAGAATCCCTGTTCGATTAGTTTGAATTGTTGCCAATCAATCCCGGAGTGAATTAACCGTTGGTCTTTTGGTTTGTCTAATGTTACTGTCATAGCATGACCTCCTTTAACTAATATATTTTATCCTAAAAATGTGGCTACTGAAACCCGATCGCGCCCTGCTTCTTTCGCCCGATAAAGCGACTCATCGGCCATCGCAATTAGCTCTCCCGGCTGCGACTTCGCCCCCGGAATGCAGCAAGCTACACCCAAACTCAGCGTCACATATTCGCTGACAGCAGACTTAGCGTGAGCTATATGCAAACCCCGCACCTGTTGTGCGATCATTTCAGCTACGGAAGTGGCACCTTCAATATCCGTATTCGGCAAAACTACTACAAATTCTTCTCCACCGTAACGCGCTACTAAATCAGCAGCTCGCTTTACCGAATGCTGGATCACCGCCGCCACTTTCCGCAAACATTCATCCCCCGCTTGGTGACCGTAAGTGTCGTTGTAAAGTTTGAAATAATCAATGTCGCACATAATTAAAGACAGCGGTGCTTCTTCCCTCGCCAAACGCCGCCATTCCGTATCGAGGTATTCATTAAAAGAGTGGCGGTTTCTTACCTCAGTCAAACTGTCGTAATTTGCCAAATAATGCAAGGCTCGATTCACTGTTTCTAACTGCTGTTTCTGCTGCAGCAACTGACGGTTGAGTTCCGCCAACTGCTGTTCGGCTGAGTGCGATCGCAACAAATTTCTCACCCTCGCGAGCAATTCCCTATCGTCAAAAGGCTTTGAAATATAATCGTCAGCACCCGCATCCAAACTTTCGATCCGAGATTCCATCCCCGATCGGGCTGTCAAAAAGATTACCGGAGTAGATTTCAATTCTGGCGTGTTCCGAATCTCCTTGAGCAAATCCAGCCCGTTTTGTCTGGGCATAATTTGGTCACTCACAATCAAATTTGGCTGCAAACTTTTGGCTTTTTCTAAACCTTCAACCCCGTCACTCGCCACGGCGACTCGATAGTACGGAGTTAATAAAGTTTGGAGGTAAGCCAGCAGAAAATTGTTGTCTTCTACTACCAGCAACAGCGGTAATTCTCGGCTGTCACTTGTTAATTCTTCCAGATGATTTTTGTCGTCAAAACTGTTAGGTTCCGGCAGCGGGGTCTGGGGTGTGGTCGTCCGGACATTTCCCGAACCCCACTCTCCCGATCCGAATCCACTCAGTCCAGCCAATTGGGCGATCGCGATCACCAACTGATTCGCTTCCACCGGCTTCGACAAATGCCTCTGAAACCCGGCCTCCAGCGCTTCGGCCGAATCTTCTTCCTCAATGCCTCCCGTCAGCGCCACGGCCGGTAGCAGTTCCCTGTGCTCGGACATTTCCATTGCTCTGATGCGGCGGATTAAATCGCAGCCGTCGGCTCCCGACACCGCCATATCGCTCACCAACACGTCGGGCCGCGACTGTTGCAACTCGGCCATCGCTTCGCAGGCGCTACCCACCGCTGTTACCTTGGCTCCAAATGCTTCGAGGCCTGTTTTGAGAAATTGGCGGATCTCGGCGCTGCTTTCGACCACCAGGACTTGCTTTCCCGCTAGGGGTTTGGAAACCGATCCTGGTCTGCTTTCCCTTTGGGCGATCGCAGCAGTGCGATCGTCGGGTGCATTTTTGTTGGCGCTCGGTAGCAGCACCCCAAAGGTCGCCCCCTGACCGAGGCCGGGACTCGAAGCCCAAACATTTCCCCCGTGCAGTTCCACTAACTGCCGCACAATTGAGAGCCCGAGCCCAAGCCGATTTTGTTCCTTGTTCTGGAAGCTGTCTGCAGGGCGGAAGTAGTCAAAGATGTGCGGCAGAAATTTGGGGTCGATGCCGCAACCGCTGTCGCTGACCCGAATCAAGACGCCCGACTCAGTAGGCTCGATCCGCACTTGAACTGGGTATGGTGTGGATTCTGGGGTGAATTTGATGGCGTTTGCAAGGAGGTTCCAGACTATTTGCTGCAAGCGTTCTGCATCTGCCAAAACGTAGCTGACGGCGGGGTCGAAATGTTTTTCTACGCGGAGGTTTTTGGCATCGGCGGCGGGACTGAGGGTGTCGATCGCAGATTCTACGATCGACGGGAGGTGAACTGGGCCGATGTTCAGGCACACTTTCCCTCGCAGCAACCGCGAGAGGTCGAGGAGATTGTCTATTTGTCGGTTTTGTAATTTGGCGTTGCGCTCGATGATTTCCAAAGCGCGGCTGGTGGTGGCTTCGTTTAAATTGCGCGATCGAGCTAGCTGCGCCCATCCCAAAATCGCGCTCAGGGGCGATCGCAGTTCGTGGGAGGCGATCGCCAGAAATTCGTCTTTTGCCCGGTTGGCTTCAGCTTGGGCTGCTTCAACGGCTTTGCGATCGGTGATGTCGAATCCGATCGCCAAATACTGACAGGGTTTTCCCTTGCAGTCCAACAGTGGAACTACTGCTGCGTACACCCAATAATCACTTCCATTCTTGGCTTTATTCTGAATGTCTCCTTGCCAACTTTTACCTTTGGCAACAGTTAATAGCAGATTTTTGATGATTTCCGAAGATTTATATTCCGAATGGAGGATGCCGAAGTGGCTGCCGATTAGTTCGGCGTGGGAATAGTTGGATATGGAGCAAACTCGTTCGCTGACATAGTTAATAATTCCTCGCGCGTCAGTCCTCAGCGCCAGTGTCGATCGGTCGATCGCTCTTTTAAAATCTAAACATTCTTGTAGCGACGAATCTAGTTCTTTTGTGGTAGAAAATTGACCGAGCCGATCGGACGCGTTTTGTTGCGGGCGATCGGGCTTATCCTTACTCCGTTGTTGGATTTCCATTGCTTCTATTTTCCCCTGACGGCTGACACCTAATCTACTCGCATCCTGATTCATTATCACAATTTTCTTTCCCGCACCGGCGGGTGTAATATTTTGTATCTCTTCATCTTCCTGAAAATTTGGCAGGCACCACATCCACTCGGGAGTCACCTCAATTGTTGTTTATAGTTGGCTAAAGTTTGTCAATCTGAGGACTGATTTTTCATATCTAGCCGATCGTCGGCTGCAGGCTCATTCCTTTTTATCTTGTTATCTTTTATATTTTACTAGGGGGAATCACTGAGAAATTTATGGTGTAGAGCACACACCGACAGTTGCATTGTTGTTTGAAACGGATATCATAACCGTCAACTTTTTTCTCACAATTACTCCTAGTATCTGGCACAAAGTCTCGTCTTCGGCCGGCTTTCGGGTCTGTGGCATTCTGCCTCATCTACACTGAAGGAGATATATCTGCAGGGCTAGACAGTTCCCAAATCACGGACTGGTTTGGATGCACAAAGTCCCTGTCTGGCGATCGTCCGTAACTTCTTTTAAATTATTTTCTTCAACATCTTGACAGGTCTGTATATTTTTTGTATTATAAAATGTAATATGCCTTCAGAGAAGAGAATCGGCCAACGGCCTTGACGCACTCAACTATTAACAATTTGAGGAAAATCGTCTGTGAATTTATCTGTGAATTTATCTGTGAATTTATCTGTGAATTTAGACGCTGTACGCGAGCAATTTGAACAAAGAGCCTTTGATTATGACGGTTTAATTCCCCGCCTCATTCCGCGCTATGGCGAGCAACACGATGTAATATTGCAGTTAATCCCTTCTGAAACTAATGGTAACATAAAAGTTCTGGATTTAGGTGCGGGAACTGGCATACTGTCGGCTGTGATTCTGCAAGCATTTCCTCAAGCAAAAGTCCTAGCCTTTGACATCGCCCAAAATATGCTGAAAACTTGCCAAACTAACTTGTCCGCTTTCCGAGAACGGCTGACCTTGCAGCAAGGAAACTTTGCCGAAGATGATTTCGGCAGCGGTTACGATTTGGTAGTTTCAGGGTTAGCAATCCACCACCTCGACAGCGCAGGCAAACAACAGCTATTTCACAAACTTTTCCACTCGATGAATCCCGGGGGAATCTTGCTAATTCGAGATATTGTGACAGGTGCTACTCCCCGGCTGACTGAGCAATACGAACAGTTATGGCGGCAGTACATGAAAGCTAACGGAGAAGACGATGCAGCCTGGTTTCAAAAATATCGAGAAGAAGATATTCCCTCCTCTGTAGAAGAGCAGACAAAGTGGCTTGCAGAAGCTGGTTTTGCAGACGCCGGATGTCACTGGCGCTATCTAAATTTTGCTATTTTTGGCGGAGTTATCCCAAGGTAGAAGGCATTCGGCAGAATGCAGAGTTTTTGATGCTTCTCAAAATATAAAGGTCGTGAAAAATCGCCGATTCAACACTTTTTTATTCGCGGACGCCGAACCTAATTGTGTAGGTAGTTAAGGGCGGACTTTACCGCTATAATTCGCGCGCAAGACCATTTTTTACGTCCGGGAATCATTTTCTGCCAACCTGTAGAGGCGCGTTCACTCAAGCGCCCTCTGGCAGTGCAAACAGATTCAACAAACCCGCATCCAATCAACGAGATAACCCGCTAGTGAAATTTTGTAAAAGGTGATTTAAAAGCTGAATAAATCAAGTAAAATTATGAACCATTCTCGATTAGTAAAAATCAGCCGATATCTCAGCAAACACCTGCGTCACGCGCCCTCGCGCATCGGCATTGAACTCGCTCCCGGTGGCTGGGTTCCTGTTAGCGAAATCCTCGATGCGTGCCAAAAAAATAACTTTCCAGTTCAGCTTGCAGAACTCAAAAAAGTAGTCGCGCAAAACGACAAGCAGCGCTTTTCCTTTGACTCCACCGGCACTCTAATTCGTGCCAACCAAGGACACAGCGTAGAGGTTGACTTGCAGTTAGAACCCGCTGTTCCCCCAGATATTTTATATCACGGAACAGGTAGCACAGCCGTCGAGTCTATTCTCAGTCAAGGAATTAGGAAAATGTCGCGGCATCACGTTCATTTGTCGGTGAATATCCAGACGGCGCGCCAAGTAGGTGCAAGACATGGCATCCCGGCAGTCTTGACTGTAGATGCCGCAGCCATGCAACGCGATTGTCATACATTTTACTGCTCGGAAAACAAAGTTTGGTTAGTAGATTTTGTGCCGCCCGCTTATCTCAAAATAAGTTGATAAATTTCACTTTTTTTGTATAAGGTGTACCACAAAAACTGTAAAATAAGGGTAAGTAGGAGTTTTGCAAAATGAGTGCGGAAGATATGGGCGATCGCGAAAACAATTTTCATCAAAACAATTCTCAAAATAGAGGTCTGCTAGGCTCTGGTTGGCGACCTTTTTACCGTCAATTTGATTGGGGACACCTGGTACATTTAGCGTCTAGCGACCCCCAAGAACTCGCTCAAAAAACTTTAGGGGCAGCTAGCGACATTGCCGACGCAATGGGACGACACCAATATACTTGGTGGGCCAATATTTTAAATGTCTTCTCGGAAAATACTCGCTACGAAATTGATGAATTTTGGGATTACATTACTCCGCAGCCAGTTTACCCGGATTACCGCTACAAAGACATTTTAGCTACCGAAACGCCTGTGGTGCAATTGGTCAGCCGCGCTAGCATTCCCATCGACTACGTTCTCAACAAACTCCAAGAGATTACTGTTTTCAAAGTTCTGGATTTGCTAGGGAAACCGGATGCGATTACCCAGTCTTTTATGGAGCGACATTTTTCTTATCCCTCGGAGCGATTTGTTAGCTGGGAACGCTTGGAAGTTTTGGGTACTGTTTATGCTTCTTGGGCCCGATTCGGCTGCTGGCTGCAAATTGACAGCTACGACAGGGGAAGACGCTGCTACACTCTAATTTGCCAAGATATTGCGCCGCTAGTTAGCAAGGCAACTTATAATTTAGCGGTGATTCTGGGCGGGTATAAAAGTCGCGTCGGACAGGTTCACAGCCAGTTCCCAATTCGCACGTTTTCTGCGGAGGTTCAAAGTTTTACCGATACAGTTCAGCAGGCAATTTTGGATCAAAATCAGTTGGCTGTTTTGGTTAGTGGCGAACCGGGGACGGGCAAAACTGCTTGGACGCAAGCGGTAGCAAAGGAAATTTTAGTGCCGCTGGGTTATGTGATTTTTATCTTAGACCACGATGCTGTGGAAAATTTTGTGCCACCGAGTTATTTGGAGCGGATTTGTATTATTATCAATGAGGCTGATAATTTGGCTCAAGATCGATCGACCGCAGAAGCACAACGCACTAACAAAACTGAACACATTTTGAGTTTGCTGGATGGAACTTTGTATCAAAGCGTCATCGACGAACACGGCATTCAATTTCAGCAAAAACTCGTAGTTTTGATGACTTGCAACACCACTGAAAGATTAGATCCTGCAATGTTACGGAAAGGGAGAGTGGATTTTACCAGTGAATTTACGCACAAATTTGTTTGAGCGCTCTCTTGCATTCTCAAGCGATCGGGCGATCGCACTGGCTACACGATCTCATAGCTGGTAAAAGTATAGTCATTTATAGACATGAGAGGCTTCGAGTCCCTCCCCTTTCGCTTTTACTTTGAGCGGATTAACCCGCCTTGGCTGAACTACGCAGCTCTCTATCCCATCGCTGAACGCATTTGGGATTGCTTTTCTAAGAATATTGTAAGAAGCATTCACATCAGAATTAATTAACTGACCAGTTGATGTTTTGTATAAACCTCGTTTGATCCGTTTCCCAGTAAATACAGGCTCTTTTTCTGTTTTCCCGTAAACAGGAATTGGGTCTAAACCCAAAAAACTGCTTTTGGACGTATAGGATTCTTCCTGCACAATCACTGTGATTCCCACCAGTCGAGCTTTGTACTCTAACATCTCAATTAGTCGAAAGTGAGGAATACCTACAAAATTTTGATTGGTTTGTTTTCCCAGGTTGATCTCAGTTTTCCACTGTGCATTTTTGCCGATCGCTAGCGTTCCAACCTGTTTCACTACCAAATGGTCAACAATCGCACGACTGGCATGATGCAAGTAATTATCGATTTTTTGATTTCGACAGCGAGTTAAACGCTGAATCCGGAGTGAAGTTTTGCGATTTCCTTTTAGCAGGGACTGCAATCGTGAAGAGCGCTTGTTGTAAAACTGGTTGATGGATTTCAATGGTCGCCCATTAATCAACAAAGGGATAAATCCCGGCTGATTTGAAGTTAGCGCTACTAAATTATCCAGTCCCAAATCAATGCTAGCTACAGAATTAGCGTTGTTGACTGTGGACTCCCCTTCATTGTAAATTACCTCAATTACATAGGAATCGCATTTCGGAACCAACCTAACTTGGCAAACCTGGTCGGGATCGACTTTGGTTTTAATTAAAAGTTCAGTACCCGAAAGTTTAACAATTCCTTTCTTCAACTGTTGGCTGCTAATTGCTTGAATGGTGTAGACGAGAAGGTTTCGCCCTTTGGTTTTGTCTTTATACTTTGGCAATTTCGGGCGACCAGTGAACTTTGAAGAATCAGCCTTGTAAGCTTTAGTTGCTTCAAAAAACGATTTCCAATTCTTGTCTAGCACCATCAAGATTTGCTGGCTTACTTTAGCAGGTAAAGCCTTGTAGGCTTCATGAGACTTCATCAATCGATTCATTTCGTTGTAATTGACATAACCCCATCCATAAATAAAGTTCTGGCGAATGACGTAAGTGGCGGCATTGTAGAGGTTTTTGGATTTAAAGGCTAGTTCGTCAATCTGAGCGAAACGGGGTTCCGTTGATTTAATTATATGCCTCTCTGTCAGTTGCATTTGAGACTTCTACTTTTAGACTACGTGTATTCCTTACTTGACCAGGGTTAACAATATAATACCATTATTGTCTATAATTGCTTATAAACTCAATGAAGTTTGACAATACCATGTTCGATGTAGGATCTCCAATTAAAGAATTGGAAATGACGGATGAAGCTCCAGGTTTGGATCACGGGCCTACAGTTGCATTCTTTTGGGAACTTGTCTAAAATACCGAACAATCATCAGGAAATCCTCTAAATATCAAAGTTTGGGGGAAACTTTCTTGAGTACCTATAGACCATTGGTGTCAACAATCGCCTAAAACCATTTTTCTCTCTCGTTTTTTGCCTAGTCTCGCTGCCCTCTTGCGCCCCGGAATAGTCGGGGGACACAACAGAGCACTCCAGTCCCCTCCGACTATTATTCGGGGGGCGGTTGCACGATCTATGCCTAATCGTCAAACAGCAACCGGGCACTAGCTTTGGTCTTAAACTGACACTAATGCCTATAGACATATCCCCATCAAAAATGATATCAATGATGGGTGACACCCTCTAAGGGTATCGTCCGAGAGAGCAAATCAGGGGAAAACAGCATTTTTGGTCTCAAACAGAATTTTTCAAACTTGACAGCTATGGAGGAAATCCCAAACCGTGCAAACTAAGCCAGTTCAGCAAAAAAGTCAGGGACTGGGAAGGTACGTTGACGGGACTTTCCCGATCGCCCAACAACCCGCAGAGGCAGCCGTGTCCGAGAGTAAAGAGCGATTTCGGCGGTTTGTGGAGCGCTCCGCCGAGGCCGTGGCAATGGTAGATTGTGAAATGCGCTATCTGTCGGTTTCTCGTCGCTGGGAAACAGATTGGGGGTTGGGCGACGGCGAGGCGATCGGTCGATCCCATTGGGAACTGTTCCCGAATCTCCCGGAATATTGGGAGCAAAATGCCCAAGCTTGTTTGACGGGAGTTTTGGAATACAGCGAGTTTGTGGCAGGGCGATCGATCGCATCTGTATCAGGAAAAAGCGCAAGCGGCTCTGTCAGCGAGTCGGTAAGATGGGTATTTCAGCCTTGGACAAATAGCGAAGGTGCGATCGGCGGTTTGATTTTGTTTGCATCTAAGATAGGTGAGGCTCCCGGTCAAACAAATTGCTATAATAAATTTCAGTCCGAGGTCAAAAGCAAGCAGTTAGAAACAATACCACAACTAACTCAAATTGCCCTCGAAAATGCTGCTGATACAATCTTTTTTAGTACCTCCGACGGTCAAATTTGCTACGCGAACAAAGCCGCTTGCCATCTTTTCGGCTACTCGGAATCGGAACTGCTAAACATGAGGGTTAGCGACATCGATTCGCAGTTGCCAGCATCGGATTGGCGAGAACACTGGGCTCAACTCAAGCAGCAAACCAACCTCACTTTTGAAACCAGTTACAAAACCAAAGAGGGCGCCAGTTTTTCCGTCGAAGTTAAAGTCAATTATTTAGTATACGGCGGCTGCGAATACCGCTGCGCGATCGCCCGCGACATTTCCGCTCGCCTCGCAGCAGAATCAGCGCTCGTACAGGCAAAAGAGCAACTTCAAGCCGTTTTAGACGCCGTGCCCGGATTAGTTTCTTGGGTAAGTTCCGATTTGCGCTACTTGGGAGTAAACCGACATTTAGCTAGCGCTTATAAAATGCCGTCCGAACTATTTATCGGTCAAAAAGTAGGTTTTTTAGATACAAGTCCCACATTTAACGATTTAGTATACGATTTCTTTGCCAACCATAAAAAGAAGACATCTCAAGAAGTAACAGCGAGCATCAGAGGAGAAAATAAAACTTATCTAATAGTGGCTCAAAAATACCATAACAATACGGCGGCGGTATTTGTGGGATTGGATATTACAGACAGCAAACAGTCTCTTTTAGCTTTGCAAGAATCAGAAGAACGCCTGCGACAACAAGCGGCTAAATTAGAGCAGACGCTGTTGATTTTGCAGCAAACTCAAACTCAACTGATTCAAACAGAAAAAATGTCATCTCTGGGGCAGTTGGTAGCAGGAATAGCGCACGAAATTAACAATCCAGTTAGTTTTATTTCCGGCAATGTCAGCCACGCCACGGGCTACATTCAAGAACTGCTGCGAACGATCGACCTTTACCAAAAGTATTATCCCCATCCCGTGCCGGAAATTCAAGATTTGATTGAAGAATTAGACTTAGACTTCATCAAAAAAGACTTGCCCAAACTGCTAAATTCAATGAAAGTCGGTTCCGAAAGGATTCGCGATGTCGTGCGATCGCTCCGCTTGTTCTCGCGTACCGACGAAGCCCAAATGAAGCCTGCAGATATCCACGAAGGTTTGGACAGCACTTTGCTGATCTTGCAAAATCGCCTGCAAGCCAAAGGGGGACGGCCGGGGATTTCTCTAGTTAAAGAGTACGGGGATTTGCCGCGAGTTCACTGCTATCCGGGGCACTTAAACCAAGTGTTCATGCACTTGTTGACAAATGCGATCGACGCTTTGGAAGAAGGGGGGAGAAATGCCGAAAATTATGGTAAAATTCAAAATCAGTCTTGCTTGTCTTCAGCCCGGTCGAGCTCTGAAATATTCAATCCCGAAATTCGGATTCGGACCTCCGTGGTAGGGGAAAACGAAGTTGCGATCGCCATTAGTGACAACGGCCCTGGCATGACTGAAGAAGTCCTCGACTGCATCTTTGACCCTTTGTTTACCACTAAATGTCAGGACACGAGCACAGGTTTGGGTCTAGCAATCTCCCAGCATTTAGTAGTAGAAAAGCACGGCGGTAAGTTGCACTGTGTTTCGCGTCCGGGAGAGGGAACTGAGTTGATCATTAAAATTGCGATCGGCAACGATTAATGAGCGATTTATAACAGGCAAATAATATGGTAATCGAGTGGCTAAAATTTCAAGTACCTCCCGAAAAGTGGGAGGCATTTATTCAGCGAGATGAAGAAGTTTGGACGGCAGGATTGAGAAGTTTACCCGGTTTTTTGGGCAAGGAAACTTGGGTAGATCCGGTACAAAATGAGGTGGTGATACTGATTCGCTGGCAAACTAGAGAGTTGTGGAAGTCGGTGTCGCAAAGCACCATAGATGAGCTGGATGCCAAAATGGGCGATTTGCAAATTGCGATCGCCGAAAGTCGCGAATATCAAGTTCGCAAGTTTTTGCATTAGTTAGTAGTCCTTAGTTAGGAGTTAGGAATCAAGCGTCCAATCTTCGATCAAAAGTCCAGGAACTTGACAAAAGTCTCGTTGGTTGCGAGTGATCACCGTAGCACCGACGGATAAAGCAATGGCTGCAATCCGCATATCTTTTTGCAGGCGATTTTTCCGCAGGGGCGGGTGATCCTTTAACAGTTTCTTGAGACAAGTATCAGCTTCCGGTGTAAAGTCCAGTACCTCAATAGTTTGGAGATATTTTACAGTTGTCCAAAGTTTTGAATAGAGTCCAGGTAGGTTATGCACCAGGGATGGATCGTTAATCCTGCCAACCCAGCCATTGAAGAGTTCTTGAACTGTGACAATAGTGACAGCAACCTGATGCTTTTTCGCGTTAGCGGTGACATGGGGATGATTGTAGAGAATCAGTGAAATGCAATCCGTATCCAGAATAAATCGAGACACAAAAAGCCACCTCTACAGGTAATAGGAAGGATCTACTTCTGACTCATCATCTGAGGTTCGTTCGGCGCGAATAGATTCCATAATTGCCCCAAAATCGGAATCGTCTTTAAAGACACCTGCAAATTTCATCCAGGTGGGTTCAGAAGCCTGAATCGGCACGTTCCATGAAATCGCTTCAATATTTTTGAGCCGTTCTAAAAAGGTAGCTTGAATTTGTGCGATCGCCGCTTCTCGTGTTTGTGCTTTCACTTGACAGTCGGGAAACTCTCTAACAGATGCGGCAACTTCCCCGGATGTGAGTGATTCTAGCAGCAGCGTCACCTTGAGGTTGGTGAAGGGTTCGGACTGCGGTAACTCTAGGTTGATCATGTTAATTTTTGAAAGATTAATTATGAGTTTACTTTTATTGTACCGCAGACATTGATTTGGTATTTGGTGTGAAGGGCGATCGTTATTGGTACAATCATTGCAGTGTTTGGTATTTGGTGTGAGGGGCGATCGCACCACCCCTTGCTTTCCACCTATGCAACCACAGATAACCTGGAAACTTTCGGATCTGATTTGTTGTGCTCTATGCGCTACCTAGACAGTGACAGACTTGGCAATTTTTGCCAGCAATCGCAACGCTTCATTGACAGAAGCTGAGTCTCGAAATATTTCTGCTACATCTGGATCGAGAATCACAACATTACTTGATTTCATATAGGCTTCATAGTATTTGCCACGGACACCACCTGAAAAATCGTATTCAGGTCTCATCTCGTCATTAATTGTTACTTCAGGTTCCTGACTCATAGCTTTTTCTCTCTTGTCGGGTGGCTAAACGGGCGCTGATTAAACGCACTTCACCTTCTCGTTCTGTATGGGACACAACAAAAAGGCGCTGTAAATTTGACTGACCGATAGTTAAAAGACGGAACTCACCTACAGAGTGGTTAGGGTCAGAAATTGTAATAGCCAGTGGATCTCCGAAGACAGTGACAGCTTCTTCAAAAGACACACCATGCTTTTTGGCATTACTAATCGCTTTGTTTGAGTCCCACTGAAACTTCATAGATATATTCTACTCTCAAGCAGAAGAGGGAGGTTGGCAATTGCCTAGCTTACTGCTGTATTTTACTATTTAGGGCCAAATGGCGAAAATCAAAAATGTCTATGTGACTGACTTCTAGGAACTCATAGACTCTGAGGAATGTTGAACTGCTGCTGTAGCGCTGTCATGGCTTTCTCGACTGGGATTCCTTCACCTCGATCGAAGCTTTCGAGTCCTTTGCGAATGCCGATGATAGCTTCGAGGTAGTCGATTCGTTCTAGCAGTTGTTCGTAGGTATTAAGTTGGGGGTTGGGAGTGGATTTTAGCGATCGTACCAAACTGAGAAGATCCGCAAGCAGTTCGTCAGGGGTGCTATCTATTTCTTGGATGAGGAGTTCTTTGATGGTCATCGCGGCATCTCACGAGGATTGATACTTTGAGTATAACGAGTGTCGATCGCTATGAGTTTTGATGGGCGATCGCACTCCGTACAATCATCGCAGTGTTGGGTATTTGGTGTTAGGGGCGATCGCACTTTCATTTTAGGCGATCGCTCATCAGAAAGAAGAAAGGGCGATCGCTATCTATGCAAGCATTGCACTGTTTAGTATTTGCTTTGGTGAACAGTTTTAAGGTAAACTAGAATTGCTCAAAGTTTCTGGAGTCTGACATGGAAACAATGAAACTGATCTCGCATATTGGAAGCGATGGCATATTGCTTCTCCAAATGCCCACTGAGTTTAAAGATACTTCTGTTGAAGTGGTAGTAGTTGTACAGAGTATACCATCAGAGGAAATTCAACCGAAGTATAACGCTTGGGGAAAACTGACTACTAAAAAATCAATTCAAGCAGCAATTGCGAGAATGGTACAACTGCGGCAAGAAATTGCCTTGGATAAAAGCTCAATCCGTTCCATGATTGAAGAAGGGCGCAGGTTTTAATGCAGTTTGTATTGGATTGTTCTGTAGCTATTAGTTGGTGCTTCGTCGATGAAGAGAACGATTATGCCAATGCTATACTCGCGATGATGCCAGATTGCGAAGCATTTGTACCAGGCATTTGGTCGCTAGAAGTTGCTAATACTCTCCTGGTTGCCTAGCGACGCAACCGCATGACAACCGAGCAATCTGAGATAGCTATTACTTTGTTACAATCACTTTTAATTCAGGTGGACGAAGCTACGGATAGCAGCGCACTCTCCTCAACTATAGTATTAGGAAGACAAGAACGTTTAGCTGCTTATGATGCAGCTTATGAGAGAGTTAGCACTACGATTGGAATTGCCGATCGCAACTCTTGATAATCGCTTGGCGGAAGCGGCAACTCGCTGCGGTGTGGGGTTGGTAGCTGTTGGTGGAGAAATGCCAGAGACGGGGCGATGATTATTATGCGATCGGTTATCAGAAACAACAAAGGGCGATCGGTCTTGATGCGTGTTCGGGCGATCGCGCTTCCACGTTGATCTAAACTGGAAGCTTGGTCTTGAGGTGTACAAGGTCTTCAAGCTGTTCACGAAAGACTCTAACTCGCTCAAACAAGGTTTTTCCAGTGTCTACTAAAGCTTTGGGAGGGGCACTGACTTCTAGATTGGCGATACGCCCCTTAATTGCCATCCGAGCATAGAAAAAACGCCATCTTTGCCTGTTAATCTGCACCACAAACCAGAGCAAATCGTTGAGGCTCATCTTGTACTTGGGCAACAAAACCCGAACTGAACTGCCACCGTTGCCCCTTGCCATAAATGACCAGGGCTGTAACGCTGCTTTGCCAAAAGCAGTAATCGTGATGCCGCCTTGCTCAAACACCTCCTCTGGAACAGGATCAATCAAGCTGATAATGCTGTTGGTCGAGTCACCACTACTTATATAGGGAATCGCGCCTTCAATGTAATTTTTTTCACCTATCGAGCGTCCATTCTTAATGTCGAAGTATTTGGAAAGTGTTCCATGAGTTCCATAAGGTAATTCATTACCGTCATCCTCTTCATCTGCAACCCCAAAATCTTCAAGAACAACATCAGCCAAGTCGGGCATCAAAGTCACCGCTTCAAAGATGCCGCGCATAGCTTCACTTCGTAAACGTTCAAATTCGCGTTCTGAGAGTTTAGGTTGAGGTAGCCATTGTTGTGGACTCCACTCGATATTGCTCATGGGAGAATGTCACATCCTTCTACGACTGTGACTAATTCAGAAATCACCGTTTGACCTTTCATAAAAACATGAAATTGGTTGACAATCTCATCAATCTGATTGCCTGCTCGTTCCACACGCTTACCCTTAAGCTTTTCATATCCATCATTCCAAATTCGCGCCATGAATATTTTGTCAGTTGAGGCAAGAGGTACATGAGCTTCAGCAACCATGATCGAGGTTGGTGCAGCAGTCGGGTAAAATAAGTCTTCAGGAAGGCTAATCATGGCGAGGAGTTTATGTTTGAGCAGAAAACGTTGTCGCCATGCGTTGTGATCCATATCGGCGAAAATTCCAGCATATACAACTACAGTCAATAATCCACCTGGTTCTAGTGCATCCATTGCTCGGTCAACAAATAGATACTCCGGCTCCTCGTCTTGGGAAAACGGCGGGTTTAGAAACGCTCTAGTGCATCTATGATTTACAATCGAGAATATATTTTCGTCAAAGCAGCTTTCGTTATAAATATGACTTTTACCATCTCCTCGAAAGAACATATTGAGCATCGAAAGCGCCCAAACAGTCGGATTAGTATCAAAACCAATAATTGAATCTTTGACCTTCTCAATTTCTGCAGCACTACGAGCTTGTTGCATCATGGCATCAAATGCAGCAACGAGAAAACCGCCTGTACCCGCAGCAATATCAATAATCCGATCTCGTACACTAACTCCAACTAATTCGGCACACATCCGCGTAATATGTCGTGGTGTGAAAACAATTCCCAGGGCATTGTTATCATAGCCATAACGCAAAAATGCTTCATAGAACATTCCCAAAAAATCAGCATCCGTTTGTATGACTGAGCGAACATTGAGGCGTTTTAGTGTATTGACCACTCGACCAATATAAGGAGAAAGGCGATTAAAATCTGCCCCTGATAAACGAAGAGCATCTTTGAGTCGTTGTTTATTTTGATCTGGTAATTTGTGTGCGCCCTTAATAGCACTTTCAGCTAGTGTATTAACTGATGATAACGCATTAGTAGGAGTTGTATCAATTTGTCCCTGGTACATTGCCAAAACTAAAGCACCAATCACTTTAGGACGAAGTGGAGCTTCTATTTTCGCAGTGCGTAGAATACGACTTGTTTCAATTGCTGCATCAACAAACTCAGCTTGTGATGGTACACTAACTTTTGTTGAGCCATTATCTGTTTTCAGCGCAATTTCAATTTCTGCTTTGGTTGGAAAAGTAGTTAGGGCGAAGCCATGTGAAGTGAGAGAAATCCATCCCTGATGAGTCAAAAAAGAAACACTTATCTCAAACCCTTTATCTTCTTCTCCCGCAGCACCAACCGCTACTTTGATACTGTATTTACCTGTTGCATTGATTTTTTCAGCGTAATCCTCTGCTTCCTTTTGTGCTTGTTTTAGTTTACCTGCTTCGTTTTTTGCCTCGATAATAATCGTGGGATCACTTACCAAACAGAAAAGAAAGTCCGGGCGTTCGCCTTGAAGACCAATATTATGGAAATAAGCCTCGATTTCTTGCTCCTCTAAAACATCTCCTCCGCTACTAACGTGACGCAGATCCCAACCACGACGTTCAGCTTCACGCCGAACATAATAACGACAACGATTTTCCGATCTTCGATTTTGTTTTGGAGCCATGCACTGTTAACAAGCTAACTATTAATGAGAACGCAACTGCGCTCTCACACACTGTTACAAGGTATAAAACTGCAAGCGTTAAATATCTCAATTTACGCTTTAATACTTCTCCTATTTTCCTTGGGAATCAAAGCTTTGTCTAGCCAAAAATGCTGGATTTTGTTGGCAATGTTGTTAGCTACTCCAACTCGCCCCATGTAAAAAATGTTAGAATATGCCAGAAAATGTTGGAAAATGTTAGGTATAATACGGAAAATCACAACATCCACGATATTGCATGAATCTTAAGGAAGTGTTACAAATGGCTGACGAGATGGTATTTGCCAAAACTGGTCAGCACCTCGATAACTTACAAGAGGCCATTCTGCGAGGAACCATGCAAGGTGATAAATATACCAAAATTGCCGAGGATATTCACTTTAACGAGAGTTATGTTAGGCAAGCTGGTTCGCAATTATGGCAGATACTTTCAGCAGAGTTGGGGGAAGATGTTAGTAAATCAAATTTACGCTCGGCAATGGAGAGATTGCAAATATCCATATTTTCCAAAAATTTTGCACTACAACAAGACTGCGTACAAATAAGTTGTTGCGTTAATTCTTATGGAGAAGGAAGACACCCGCCAAATACCCCAAACTCCAACCCACCAAATCAGGAAACATCTAATTCAAAACAAACTAAAACTCTACATCAAGATTTAAGCGAAATGCCGGAGTTGGGTAATTTCTTCGATCGCACCCCCTCTCTTAACACCCTCACAACCTGGATTCTACAACAAAACTGCCGCCTCATCACCCTCACTGGTATCAGCGGCATCGGCAAAACATCCCTAGCAGTACAACTCGTACAACAAATAAAAGACGAGTTTGAGTACGCAGTTTGGTGCACCCTAGACGAATTCCCCACCATCGATAAATTTCAATCTAACCTAACACAGCTTTTTTCCCAGTCAGAAAACCCTGATTCATCCCCAACAAACCACAAACGCTTACCGCTGATTAAGTATTTACAAAACCATCGCTGTTTAGTAGTCTTGGATGACGTTCACAACCTTTTCTGTAGCGGCGAATTGGCAGGAAAGTATAAACCACACTACGAAGAATATCGCTCCCTATTCAAACAAATAGAAAAATTATCCCATCAAAGTTGCTTTCTGCTAGTCGGTTGGGAACCACCGAAAGAAGTTCCTCAACTCACAAGTGAAAATACTCCCATTCGTACTTTACAACTCACTGGTTTAGACACCGCGGCCGCACGAGAAATTCTCAGAGATAAAGGATTAGTAGAAAGCGATAACTGCGAAGCACTCATTCACCGCTACCAAGGCAACCCGTTATGGTTAAAAAGCGTGGCGACTTTGATTCAAGAGTTGGGAATCGGTGCGAGTGAGGTATTAATAGATGATACCATATTGTTACCCGAAGATTTGAAAGATGTTTTACAGCAGCAGTACGATCGCACTTCCGAACTCGAAAAACAAGTCATGTCATTGTTGGCGACAGAAAACCAGCCAGTCAACTTCGCCAACTTGCTACAAAATGCACAAATATCATCATCCGATTTGTTAAACGCCTTGCAATCTCTATCGCGGCGCTGCTTGATTGAAAAAGAAGCAAGTCTTTACACTTTGTCACCTGTACTGAAGCAGTATATCAAAACTAGACGATCGCACTTAACAAACATCGACAGTGAATAAACATTTCAAACAACACCGCTTGTCAACTCTTGTTTCCTCAAATTCGGCAACAATGCCAAAACATCCAAATACCACCACCAACGCTGAGGTGTAATCTCCTCTAATTTGCGCTTCTGCATTAAATCCACAAATCTCGACAACTCCTCATAAAACTCATTTGCTTGTTCAACTAACCGTCGATCGGCATTTGCTAATAAACCTTTCTCTTCCTCACTCAGTTGAGATTCTACTTTTGCCAACTCATCTCTAAGTTGCAACATTTCTAAATGTTCAGCCCCACTCACATCAGGAAATTCAACCATTACACAATAGTTCTTTACCAAAGTATTCATAACAAATCCTTAACTAAACCTACATAAATAAACATTGAATTAGCCAGGTAGCTTTCCGGTTCCTTTGGAGGAAAAGCCGTTTCTAAAACTCCATCCAAGCCCATCATTACCAGCCCTATTGTGTTATTTACACTGCTGGTAACTGTCGGATAAAACGTTTCTCCGTAGACATACACATAAACTTTAGCATCAGCATCCCTGACAATTAAACTGATAACTCCATTATATTCTTCAAGGGTCGCATCCGGCCCTAAATGACCTAAATTAATCCTTTTGAGTAAATGAGACATTGCTTTTCCTGGTTTCCAGAAAATTCCGTCTCTCACCCGCTCAATTGCCTGCACAATCTCTAATTGCCTACCTTCATCAAAAATCAACTTTAACCTTGCCTGAAAAAAAGTTAACTGCAAACAAACATATTATAACCTATAATAGTTAACTGTTAACAGTCTGTGCTATCATAGAATACCAAACTTATTGAGTCGAGTTATATGACCACAATAACTACAGTCACAACAGCCTCAAAACTCGCTGATTACTACATCTGGTTTGCGAATGATGTAGGCTCCTATCTCAGCAACCACAAGCTACAAAAACTATTGTACTACGCCCAAGCATGGTATTTAGCCTTTGAAGATACACCGCTTTTTGATGAAGATTTTGAAGCTTGGGTGCACGGGCCGACTATCCCGGCTTTATTTTATGAATACAAAGAACAATTTGACTGGAAGCCCATTCTGAAAGAAGTCGAAAAACCCGAATTTCCCGAAGAAGTACAAGAGTTTTTAGACGAGTTATCCGACGAGTATTTCTTCCTGGACGCTTATGAGTTAGAATTGATGGTGCGCCGTGAAGACCCTTGGATTAAGGCTAGAGGGAATTTGCCAAAAGATGAACCTTCTCGTGCTATTATTACCAAGGAATTAATGAGAGAATTTTACAAAACCCGTGTCATCGAAGAAAATTAAGAAAGCAGATATACGCCGCCAGGAATCTTTATCTAGCATCAATCGTCTCGATGTAAAAATACCGGAAGGAGTTAGTTTTTCTTTCAGGTATTATCAGGATGACAAAGATAAGTTTTCAATTGGCGGTAGAGATGCTAAGTATCTAGCATCTTTACTGAGAAGGCTGCGCGATTTGTCACAATTGAACGCTCTAGAAATTATCAATAATCAAAGTAAAAGCCTGCGCTGTCATGGCATAGTTTGGAAAAATACTACTGAACCTAATGGCTTTGGGATTCCCAATGAAGATATCCTAATCAATATCCCCTACCAGTTTCAAATATCTGCTAATGAATACGGCAGGGTGCATGGCTTTTTTAGTGAAAATGTTTTTTATATTGTCTGGCTAGATCCAGACCACAATCTTTATAGTTGAAATTATGATAAATTTTGAAAAAAACACAATATTCCAGATTCCCGACAACTTCGGCGAAGTTTGAAATCTAAAAAAAGAGCGTTACTCATCAGTCATTTTCAGGACTTACGCATCAAAGCCAAAGAAACCGGGTTTTTCATCGAATCTGTGGCTGCGACAAAATATTCTCGCAAAAAACCCGGTTTCTGGGTGCCCGTGCTAAGTCCTAATTTTAAGAAAGTTTTGCATAGAGAGCTGAAATAAAATTAACGCTTAAAAAGCCTACTCCTAGTACGAGAATGATAAAGATGCCGATACTGAAAATAGACTTTAGCCGATCGCCAATTCCGGGTTTTTCTGAGTTCATTGGTCAATTTTTGCAGTAAATTTGAGAGGAGGAATTGAGAAAGAGTAGATTATACCAATGGGCGAACAAAAAGGCAACTCCCGACAACCTCCAAACGACGATCGCCCTGAGTAGGTCGCATTTTTTTAACTTTTAATCTAAAATCTAAAATCTAAAATAGTCTTAGGCATTTTTCGGTTAGCCCGGACAGCTATTGTCGATCGCCCGAACCCGATGGCCCTAACTCCTGTAAAATAGAGGGCGCGTTGGGGCGAACCTTTTAACAGCCGGAATTGGGCGCGATCGCCACAGGCTCCCAAATACATAATAATATGGCAGTCATCCTTAACTTACTCACAAAGGTAAAAATAGAAGAGTGCCAAGAAATAATCTAAAACATATAACTGAAAAAAGGATAGAAATCGATGCTCCACCCAGTCTCGCAACCTTACCCACAACGAGCAAATACTATGACCCAAAGAGCCGTGCGGAAGCCAAAACCCTCTGTTGCAAACCACTTGAGACCAAGTTTTCCTCAAAGGCACTGGCTGGAGATGGCAGAGTACGCCTCTCTGGCGGCCTCTGGTGTGGGTTCCCTGGCGGTGGCAGTGTCGGGTCAAGCTTTTTACGGGGTTGCTCCCCTAACTTTGGCTTTGTCGCTGAATGTTGCTAACCGGTATCGGTTCGAGCAGCAAGTGCGGGTGCATCAAAATTCGGAAATGGCCCAAGTCCAAAAGTCTGTCAATAAAGTCGAAAAAACGGCGGTGACGGTAATTGTTAAATTACGCAGGCAGTTGTCTGCAGATATTGCAGCGCTGCGCCAGCAAATGGCTGCACTGCCTAGGGCTGATGGCTTTGAGGAGTCAATAGACATCCAGCGGCAGTTGCTGAGTTTAGGAGAGTCGGTAGCTTCTTTGCAAGAAATCGTGGCGTCTGCTGTGCTCGATGTCCGCCAGCAGGTGAGCGAACAAGTGCAAGATTTATCGGTTGGCCAACGGGCGAATCTCCAAGCTGTGGAACAGGCTATAGAGCAACTGCAAAGTGCGACGCAAGGCTTGGCAGAAACTTCTATCAGCCGAGATGACTGGGAAGTAGTAAATACTAGATTTTTGGAAATCCAAAAAGTCATGGCCAATTTGCAAAGCCAACTGCAAGCTCCCGCACACCAATCGACGGCAGATTTGTCGATTGTCCAAGCTCAAATCCACCGTTTGGAACACGAGCAGCAAGAAGTTGTCAAACCTCACCTCAAGCGCTTAATCTCGGTTGTCAAGGAGTTGCAGCACACACCAGAGAACCGTCAGTAGTCATTAGTCATCAGTCATTAGTCCTTAGTCAGCAGTCATTAGTCATCAGTCATTAGTCAACAGTCATCAGTCAGAAGGAATACTTTTTCCATCGGACACTCAGACACTCTGTGACTCTCGCCCGATCGAGTCCTACTTTTTCGACAACTGTGTTAAAAGATTAAAAGCTAATCTGTCTAGTTCAACTGTTTTCAACCTGTTACAAGAAAATTAAATGACTGCAACCGTAACTATTGCTGATAACCCGTTACTAATCGGTCAAGGATTGCCCCCATTTGACGCGATCGAACCACAACACGTAGTCCCCGCCATCACCCAACTGCTGACCGAACTAGAAGCCTCGCTAGCTGCCTTAGAAGCCTCTGTAGAGCCGACTTGGAGCGGCTTAGTAGAACCATTGCAGCGACTCGGAGAGCGTTTAAATTGGAGCTGGAGCATTGTCGGACATTTGATGGGCGTGAAAAATAGCCCGGAACTGCGATCGGCTCACGAAACAGTGCAGCCGGAAGTAGTAAAATTTTGGAGCAAGCTCAGTCAAAGCAAACCGCTTTATGAAGCTTTTAAAGCGCTGCGGGCCAGCGAAAATTGGGACAGCTTAGAGTCAGCTCAAAAGCGAATTGTCGAAGCCGCTCTCCGAGACGCCCAACTCTCCGGCGTCGGTTTAGAAGGCGAGCAAAAAGAGCGTTTTAATGCCATTCAATTAGAATTGGCCGAAATTACAACCCAATTTTCCAATCACGTCCTCGACGCTACCAAAGCATTCAGCATCACCCTCACAAACAAAGACGAAATTGACGGTTTGCCGCCGAGTTTGTTGAGTTTAGCAGCTCAAGCCGCTCGCAGCGCCGGCGAAGAAAATGCGGATGCCGAAAATGGCCCTTGGCGGATTACTTTAGACTTTCCGAGTTACGGCCCTTTCATGCAGCACAGCACCCGCCGCGACTTGCGGGAAAAGTTGTACAAAGCTTTTGTCGGCAGAGCAAGTAGCGGAGAATTGAATAACTGGCCGTTGACCGATCGCATTTTAGCTTTGCGCCAGGAAAAAGCTGCTTTGCTGGGGTTTAGTAGTTATGCCGAATTGAGTCTGGCGAGCAAAATGGCTCCCGACGTTACAGCAGTGGAAGCTTTGTTAGAAGAATTGCGTCAGGCTAGTTATGATGCTGCTATCAAAGATTTAGAAGAATTGAAAGCTTTTGCAGCCGAAAAAGGCGCGGCGGAAGCTGGAGATTTGAAGCACTGGGATGTAGGTTTTTGGTCGGAACGGCGCAGGGAAGAAAAGTTTGCTTTTAGTGCAGAAGAATTGCGCCCTTATTTTGCTTTACCACAGGTATTAGAGGGGTTATTTGGATTAGTAAAACGGCTGTTCGGTGTGACAGTAACTGCGGCGGACGGTCAAACTCCTGTGTGGCACAAAGATGTGCGCTATTTCCAAATAGATGATGAAGCAGGAAATACGATCGCCAATTTCTATTTAGACCCCTACAGCCGCCCCGATGAAAAGCGCGGCGGTGCTTGGATGGACGAGTGCGTGGTGCGCGCTAAATTTGTGGAAGCCGGAAAAACAACTACGCGGTTGCCGGTGGCTTATTTGGTGTGCAACCAAAGTCCTCCGGTTGACGGCAAACCGAGTTTAATGACGTTCTTGGAAGTCGAAACTTTGTTTCACGAATTCGGTCACGGTTTGCAGCATATGCTGACAACGGTAGACTATCCGGGGGCTTCGGGCATCAATAATGTTGAGTGGGATGCGGTGGAACTGCCCAGTCAATTTATGGAAAATTGGTGTTACGATCGCGCGACTTTGTTCGGGATGGCAAAGCATTACGAAACCGGGGAAACTTTGCCGGAACACTACTACCAAAAACTGCTAGCAGCGCGCCACTACATGAGCGGCAGCGTTATGCTCAGGCAAGTACATTTTAGCAGCGTTGACATCGAATTGCACCACCGCTATCGATCGGGCGGCAGCGAAACTGTGGCCGATGTCCGCAACCGTATCGCTAAAACTACGACAGTTTTGCCTCCTCTGGAAGAAGACGCATTTTTGTGCGCTTTCGGACACATTTTTGCGGGCGGCTATGCGGCGGGGTATTACAGTTATAAATGGGCGGAAGTGCTCAGCGCTGATGCTTTTGCGGCGTTTGAGGAAGCGGGTTTGGAAAATGAAAGTGCGATCGCATCTACAGGCAAGCGCTTCCGAGATACAGTATTAGGATTGGGCGGCAGTTTGCACCCGATGGAAGTGTTTAAAACTTTCCGGGGACGCGAACCGAGCACTAAAGCTTTGTTGAGACACAGCGGTTTAGTTGCAGCTTAATTAAGTGTGGAATTACTGGGGATTAATGCGGGTGAATTTATCTGCATTAATCCCTGTTTTTTGTTAAACAAGATTTAGGCATATCCTTTATGTTTAGGGTGTTTATATCTAGTCCGATCGATTGACCATAATATCCCGGCCGGGCGGGTTTTTGAGATTGTCAATTATTGGCAGATATTGTTGGTGAACCCGCCCCTACCTGATTTCGGCTACTCGACCGGACATGATATTAGGGGCCCACCTTACCGCTATAATTCACACGTAAAACCACTTTTGGCGTAACTTTTGCTGAATAAAAAATGTTTCTAGTGAGGACTAAAGCGCTCAGATTTTTATACTAATCCCACAAACTATTGCTACATATAATCGTGTTACCACCTGTAGGGAAACGGCAATGCCGTGTCCGGCGCGGGACTCGACAAAATTTCATAATAGTTATAAAATTGAGAATTCTAGCAACACTTTTTTTATTGGTATTAATAGGACTAAAGTCCTCACTACAAACCAATTTTATTGTAGAATATCATCCAATAAACATCTGTAGTTTGGCACATCATCCCCAATATTTTTGTGGAAAATCGGGCAGAAAGTGCGTTAGCGAAGCCCGCCCCTACGGGGGCTACGCCAACGAAGAGGATCGCCAGAGGCTTTTAGTTTAAGTTGAAAGCCGATCAAACCAGCTTTTGCGAATATTTGCTGTCATCGATCAGTGATTATACTTAACTTTGCCTCTCTCGGAAATTAAATTTATATTTCGCAACATTTACGGGCTGTTTTCTCGATACAGCTAATGCTTTTATTTGCAACTAAAAATCGAGGAGTTTACCGAATCTTTAATATAGAGCGACAACAGCGAGTCTTTTTTAAATTTTTGATAAAGAACGGGGTACTCGGCGTCAAAAGGGTAAAAAATTAATCTCAATTAAAAAACTTAGTTGAGATTAATTTGAGGATTGTAATAAAAAATCTTTGTATATATGATAAAAAGTAAGGAGTGATAGTTAGTCGTTCACCCATAAATTAAGATTTTCATGGATATTCAATTAATTAATATCGGTTTTGGTAACATTGTGTCTGCTAACCGAGTGATTGCCATTGTCAGTCCCGAGTCAGCGCCAATTAAGCGGATTATTACTGATGCGCGGGAGCGGGGACAACTGGTTGACGCTACTTACGGCCGCCGCACGAGAGCGGTAATTATTACAGATTCGAGTCATGTCATCCTCTCGGCGATTCAGCCAGAAACGGTTGCTAATCGTTTTGTAATCAGCAAAGACGGTCAAAGTCGAGATGATTGAGGTTTGTTAGTTGCAATTTGATCGCTTACAGTCTAAAGTAAGCGGAAACTTAAATTGTTACAGGTTATCTATTCTAAAAATGAAAGCTGGTAAATTAATTGTTCTGACGGGGCCTAGCGGTGTGGGGAAAGGCACCTTAGTACGATCGCTCCTCAATCGCCATTCCGAATTGTATCTTTCGGTATCGGTGACAACTCGTGAGCCCCGCGAGGGAGAAATTGAGGGAAAGCACTATTATTTTGTCAGCCGCAGCCGTTTTGAACAAATGGTTGAGGCTGGAGATTTGGCGGAATGGGCAGAGTTTGCCGGCAATTTTTACGGTACTCCCTATTTTGCTCTCCAGCAGGGTACCGGTGAGGGAAAATGGGTATTGCTCGAAATTGAGCTCGAAGGGGCTAGGCAAATTAGAAATAAGTTTCCAGAGGCGCTGCGAATTTTTATTTTACCTCCTTCTTGGGAAGAATTGGAGCGGCGGCTGCGGAGTCGGGGTCAAGATTCCGAAAGTGCGATCGCCCGTCGGTTGGTGCGGGCTAAAGAGGAAATTGAAGCTGCGGGGGAATTCGATTTCCAAGTTGTTAATGACGATTTGGAAGTTGCTTTGAAAAAGCTAGAATCAATACTTAATTTGGAGTAATTTTTAGGTGGGAATGAGTTAATTTTGAAGTTTTATTGATACTAATGCCCAACAGCACGACACGGAAGTCACGGATACACTGATAGTTGTTTTTTCTTCTCACTTCTGAATCACCATTAAGAATTAATCCGTGTATCCGTGTCCAAATCAGTGTCGTGCATTCCTGGTTCCTTCAATCTTACCCATTTCTCCGTCCTGGCTAAAGCTTCGCTACTTTGTTTGATAGCAACACAAACTTTTAAATTCAATTCCAGAATATTCAATGAAGGCGAAATTTTTCTCAATGGTTCAATTTCGCGAGCAGAACAGCCCAACATTTCCATATAAGCTAGCGTCCAGCCAATAGCTGCAATGTCCCCTACATTGCCTTCTCCGGCGCAAAGGTAACAATCCAATTCGCCCTCCGGCCGACACTCAGGACAAACCCAATTGCCCAGTTGTGAATGGAGCAGATTTGTGCGGGAGGCGGCTGCAATTGTTAATGCTTTAATATGATTTTGAACTACTTGTTTAAAACCTCGGTTTTGGTTGCTGCGCTGGTCGGAATGTGTGTGCGATCGCCCGATTGCTACTGCTTGCTGTTGTGGCGCAGCAAGAGAGGCTGTTTGGTTCTCCCTGGTTATTCTAGATTCGCCTAGGTTCGCAGTTAGCTGAATACCATAGTCTTTCGACTCTTCAGTCTGAGAGTGGTTGAGTGCGCTGGAGGAATCGGGTTCGGAAGTTGTGAAGGATTGTTCTATGCGATCGGCAAAATCTTGCATTGAGAGGTGATGTTCGATCGCCAAAGACCAAGTTCTTTTATGTCGGAGGTCGCCATATTTTCTGGCTTCTTCCTCAGTAATGCCGATCGCCGCAGCCTCTTGGCGCAGCACATTCATCGAAGTCATTGTATCTGATATCATTAGTTTGTTTGCAGTTAAAATTACGATCGCCCGTTCAGCCTACAAATAAATTACCTTAGATATACTACAATAGTCCGGACTATTTTGATATCCTAGTCGGAAACCCTGGATTTTCCGTTATGAAGGAGATTGCATAATCGCCCTGAAACCCTTATTTTACGGTTGGCAATCACACACTGTCCGAAGTATTGATAGTAGCCTAAATCTAAAATCTAAAATCTAAAATCTAAAATTGGATGACTTCAATTCTTCCCGATACAGCTTTATCTGTTGCCGGACTAACATCATACCTGCAAGACTTGTTGCAGGGCGATCGCTATTTGCGATCGGTTTGGCTGACAGGCGAGGTGACTAACGTTTCGCCATACCCGACAGCCTGCTATTTTACTCTGTCCGATCCTGACAAAAGTGCTGCGATTCGCTGCGTGGCTTGGAACAATCAGGGGCAAAAATTGGTGCAAATCCCAGTAAAAGGGGAACAGTTGCTCGTTTTGGGAAGCATCCGGGTTTACAACAAGCGTGGTGAGTACCAGTTGACTGTTGTGCAATCGCTACCGGCTGGGGAAGGATTGCAGGCTTTGCGGTTGCAGCAATTGCGATCGCGCTTGGATGCTGAGGGTTTCTTCGATCCCGCCAGAAAGCGCCCGATTCCGGCACACCCGCAAATTGTCGCCGTTGTAGCTTCCGATAGCAGCGCTGCTTGGGGAGACATTCAGCGGACTCTAGCCCAAAGATATCCGGGTTTGCGGGTGTTGCTGTCGCACACAAAGGTGGAGGGAGAATCGGCTGTTGCGGAAATTGTCAGGGCGATCGCCCGTGTAGAATGGGACGGTAGGGCTGAGGTGATAATTTTAGCCCGTGGCGGCGGTTCTGCGGATAGTTTGGCTTGTTTTAATGATGAGAGAGTTGTCAGGGCGATCGCGAATTGTGCGATTCCTATTATTACAGGCATCGGGCACGAAAGAGACGAATCTCTCGCCGATTTAGTAGCAGATAAACGAGCCCACACTCCCACTGCTGCGGCCGCTCAAGCTGTACCAATTTTAGCCGATCTTTACTTTGAACACAAGCAGCGAATGGTCAATTTAGCAAACGCTGTGCGGGCAAGATTTCAGACAGAAGAAGAGCATTTGCAACTGTTACAAAATCGATTAAAACGTTTGCCTGCGACATCCCGAACTTTGCGGCAAGCAACTGGTAAACTGGAGGTATTGCAAGAAAAGTTATCCGCCCTGAATCCGGCTGCGGTTTTGCAAAGGGGTTATGCGGCGGTAATCCAAAGTGACGGTACGATCGTCCGCACAACTGACGGTTTGGAATTGGGAGAGGAATTGACTGTGAGGTTGAGTCGGGGCCGGCTGAAAGTTAAGATTGTAGAAGTATTGGATGCGGAAGACAAGTTATGATTGATTCGCAGTTGCGCCAGTCTGACTGGAATTATGAGGAAACGGTCGATCGAATTGAAGCGATTATCGATCGGGTGGAATCGGGAGAGTTGCCTCTAGAGGAGGTTTTCGAGCAGTTTGGGGTGGCTGTGGAGTGTTTGCAGGAGTGCGAAAGCTTTTTGGCGCGGGGGAAGGAACAGATGGATTTGTCGATCGAGCTTTTGGCGGCAGAACCAGATTTTTAAGCGCAGGTGAACGGGGATTAACGCGGATAAATGTAGGTGAAATAGCAGGTGAAACCGAAAGTCCGACAGGGAATTAATTCCCTGTCTCATAGCGAAAGTCCTCTGAAGAGGACTGTTAAATTTATTAGTCCTCTAAAGAGGACTTTCGCTGTGAGGCGGGGATTTCAATCCCCGCCGGAATGTGTGTCAGACGTGTTTGTTGACACGATGAAACACCAAAAATCAATGCAAACCCTGACAAATAAACCCCGACCAATAAATCAAATCATCAAAAGGATTTGACATAGTGTAAAGATTTTTCTGCAAACTTTCATATCCTTCCTTTCGCTTCCGAATCTCAACTTCCTCCTCCGTTTTCTTGTTCAACTTCTCCTCCAACTCTTTATACTCAGCCGTACCGCCTTTATATTTGTCCTGCTGCGATTCCAAGCCTTCTAATTCTTCCTGCACCAGATTCAATTTCCGCTCTAAATCCCCAATAATTCTCGGAAGCAGGGCATCAATTTGCGGTTGATAAAGCTGCTGCAACTCCGCACCCGAAATCGTCCGCAACCGCATCTGTGCCAGTCGCAAAGCCTCTGGACGGCTCAAACCTTCCCGACGATACTGATAGTAAAAAATCGAAAACAGCGAAGTAGCAAAATCATCCACCGCCCACAAAGTGCTCACCACACTCCGCGCCCCCGCACACAAAAACCCCGTACCCAAACTAAGCAGATTATCCGTAAATTCAGTCTTAGCTAAATTAGTTTCGCAGCAAGACATAAACACATCCGATAACTGCGGCAAGCGCCAACCAGGAGTCATCAATTCCCCTAACGTGATACTCCCGTCTCCTAAAAACAATCGCGATTCTAAAGGATTGTCCAAACGCGAGACAGCGTGGTGGCTGGAGTGCATGACATTCACTTTTTGGATCAGGTTTCGATAGGCGGCAACTTTAGCTTCTTTACTTCCTTTTAAGCGTTCAGGTTCAGGCACAATTTGGGCAACTTGTTCGCACTCAAAAGGAGTGAAATACAAATCATCCGTGGCATTTTCTACAATCCCGTATTTCGGCGATTCGATGGTTGGGCGTTGATGGCAATACTCCAAAATTCGGCAACTGGGAACATAACGAATCAGGAATTTATCACCAAGGAACCGGGGGTTTTCTTGCCCCCCCCTTCTTAAGGGGGGCTGGGGGGGATCAATCGGCAACGCAGCCAGCGGAATCTGATGCAAATACAAATGCGGAATCACAATCAATTCCTCAATCCCCTCCAAACAATTACCAATCAACTCATCAACCTTCAACCGCTGCGACAACTGAGACAAAAACTCACCCATCCCCTGTTGCCAAGCTTTCCGATCCCCCAAATAAGGCGACAACCAACTCTCATCAATCCACTTCTGAAAATTTCCCCAACCCTCTCCCTGACAAGTGTGAATCTGCGGCGCTTTATCCTTGTAAATCACAAAAACATGAGTGTCATCATCCGTCGTATAAAAACAGAGAATCGCCGTCTGCGAATTATCAATCAACTGCTGCATCGCCGCAAACTGCATCGGAACAACTTGAACTTGTCCCGCTAAAACCGGATCTAAACTGCGGATATTTTCCCAGATTTGCTGCTTCTCCCCTTCCAACTCTTGAATCTTCTTCGTGTAAGCAGAAGTATCCGCCCGATTCCGTGACGAACTCCCCACACCAGCTAATCCCTTATTCCCCTCCGATGGATTGCGGAGTTGTTCGACTTCTGCGTCAATTTCCTGCTGCTTGGCTTCAAATTCATCCAAATACTTTTGGACTGCGGGCGGGATTTCGCCGCTAGCATACAAGTCATTGCTGTGCATTAAATCCACTAACCGCTGAGCACGGGTTCTATCGCAATATTCTATGGCCTTTTCCAGTTGGTTGTTGTTGACAGCAGCTTGAATTGCCTTTTCGTAAACACCGATGGATTCTGCTATCATCTGTTGGCGGATATCGTCGGAAGTTGCCCAACTTCGGCTTTTTTCTACTGCTTGAATTGCTTTCTCGAATCCTTCAATGGCGATATCCCAGAAGCCAGCAGTGAAAGCGGTATTGCCGAGGTTTCTTCCAGTTGTGAGACAGTTTAAAGGGAAAGCCGTAGGAGTGTGAATTTCTAATGCTAAGCGATAACAGGAAATTGCCTCTTCAATATTCGCCGCCCTGACTCCCTCTATTCTGTCACTATAGGCATTCCCCAAATTATTTTGAGTCATAGCCCCATCTTCGGGATAATTCTCAGGGGTACGGACTTTTAAAGCTTCCCGATAACAGGCGATCGCAAGTTCAATATTCGCCGCCCTGACTCCCTCTATTCTGTCACTATAGGCAGTCCCCAAATTATTTTGAGTCGTTGCCCATTGTTCGGGATAATTCTCAGGGGTACGGACTTTTAAAGCTTCCCGATAACAGGCGATCGCAAGTTCAATATTCGCGGCCCTGACTCCCTCTATTCTGTCACTATAGGCAGCCCCCAAATTATTTTGAGTCGCAGCCCATTTTTCGGGATAATTCTCAGGGGTATACACTATTAAAGCTTCCCGATAACAGGCGATCGCAAGTTCTATATTCGCCGCCCTGAGTCCCTCTATTCTGTTTTTATAGGCATTCCCCAAATTATTTTGAGTCATTGCCCAATCTTCGGGATAATTCTCAGGGGTACGGACTTTTAAAGCTTCCCGATAACAGGCGATCGCAAGTTCAATATTCGCCGCCCTGACTCCCTCTATTCTGTCACTATAGGCAGCCCCCAAATTATTTTGAGTCGTTGCCCATTTTTCGGGATAATTCTCAGGGGTATAGACTATTAAAGCTTCCCGATAACAGGCGATCGCAAGTTCAATATTCGCCGCCCTGACTCCCTCTATTCTGTCACTATAGGCAGCCCCCAAATTATTTTGAGTCGTTGCCCATTTTTCGGGATAATTCTCAGGGGTATAGACTATTAAAGCTTCCCGATAACAGGCAATGCCTATTTCTAAATTCCATGCCCGCCGCCCCAGGGGAAACTGCTGAATTAAGTTGCCAAAATTGCCAATAACTGTTGCAAGTGATGCAGCTAGTTCTGATGTAACTTCTGTGAATTTAAATTTGGCCCAATTTTGTAATATTTGAGCAAAATTTAAATCCAATTTTTCTAGGTTTTCTTGCAAGATAGGATATACAACTTGAGGATTTCCTCGACTATCTGACGTTGCTTGCAACACCTCCATCAAGAAAGATAAATACTCTTCAGGAGTTGCTGTACTGCGGACATGATTTGCCAAATGTGCCGCCATATTCTGCAACCAACCTGCATTGGATTCGCCCTTTTCTGCCATATTCTCTGCTTTCGCTTCCATGACTCGCACAAAATCGGCATCAACTAACTCTCGATTGGCGTTGAGAATATCATTTTCTTCACCGTTAGGGCACTCAAGCAGGGCTTGAATCAGTTGGAGATAGGCGGCGAGGCGTTGTTCGTCCATTGGAGTTTACCTTTGATTCTGTGTATATATATCTATCGGCAATTTGGGGGGAAATTATGCAAAATTCCCGAAAAATTATAGGACTTACGCATAGGTGCCCAGAAACCGGGTTTTTACGACAATATTTCGTTTCCACCCGCAGATGTGGCCAAAAACCCGGTTTCTTCAGTGGCAGTGTAGGGGCCCAGAAACCGGGTTTTTACGACAATATTTCGTTTCCACCCGCAGATGTGGCCAAAAACCCGGTTTCTTCAGTCGCAGTGTAGGGTATTTGGTATGGCGTCGCTGTGAGACTTTCGATTTTGTTTCGAGATTGTTGATAGCCCGCCAAACGTAACAGCGAAACAACGCGGATGCTACCCAAATTTTCATCAAGTTTTAACTTCACCCTGCAACTACCTTTGTTTCACCAACAGGAATTTCGACATAACAATCTCTTGCCAACTCAGCCGCATAAGCAATACAAGCCAAAATATCTTCTCGTTCAATTCCCGGATATTCCTCAAGCAATTCTTCCACAGTCATGCCACTAGCGAGAAAGTCAAGAATCAGAGAAACCCAAATGCGATGGCCTCGAATACAGGGTTTGCCAAAACAGATATTCGAGTCAATTGAGATGCGAGACAGTAAATTATTTTGAGTCATGTTTTTTCAATTAGATATTTTCCATTGATTCATTGTAATGAATTTTAGGGTTGATTTGTGGGAACCCAGAAACCGGGTTTAAGATTTTCAGATATTGTAGGGGCGGGTTCACCAACCATCTCCGGTAAAAACCCACAATCTCGAAAACCCGCCCCCACCCCATGTAAAAATCCCAAAAACCAAATATTTTGACGGTATTTCGATATTGATGGCGGGGATGGGGCGGGTTTATGAGATTGTCGATTTGTATCAGATATTGTTGGTGAACCCGCCCCTACGAATCATGGTAATTTATCCAGATTTATGGGATGTTGCAGGTTTATGACAAGGCAAAATCATCACCATCTCCCCAAATCTCAGCTAATTTCTTCATCCACTTTTTAGCAATCCGATTCAGTTTCGCTTCCACTTTCGTATCAATATCTGAAGATTGATAACCAGATAAAGATGTCTCTTTATTTCCCAAATCGCCACTGCTAGCACCACTTCTCGCTAAAGCCTTCCCCCCTTCATATCCCCAGTCAGATTTCTCACTACTGTGAAAAACTCCATTCAGGATTGCCACAATTTCCGCAATAGATTTGTTTTGCAACTTCTCCCGAACTTGTGCTTGTACGGGGTCATCTTCTGCCAAATCCGATAGCAACTCTTCAATTTCACTTTGCAACAGCGGAATTGCCAACTCAATCCGATCCAAATAATCCAACAATTCCTCAATTGGTTTGAGATTAGTGAGAGAAATCTCTTCAGTTTCATCCAGAATTTCCACAGCCGGAATAAACCCCAAAAGTTGGACTTTATTGAAAGGTTCTGCAAAGCCAACAGCGATATAGGCAATGCGATTTTCCCGCACTTGTGGCAGAGAAATCGCCGATTCTCCGAGCTGAACCGGACAGCATTCTATCTTGCCAATCCCCGGCAAAACCAAATCGGCGACATCCAAAACCGCCCGCATTGCTGGATTCCAACTATCACCGCCATCAATATCGGTTTCCAGTTCCATCCATTCCAAGAAATAGTTAACCGCCCAAACCGCCAAGGTATTGAAATAAACCCGCTTCCCTTTTTGCGGATTAGCTTGCTCTGAAGCAAATTGCAGAGCCAAATTGCGGGCAGTTTGCTCCAGAGGAATTTCTAACAAATAAGTATCCATGCTATTCACCATTATTCCTCCGGTTGATATCCAAACTTAAGTGCAATCTCTTTGACGAGAGGCAAACCTGTTCTTTTCCAGTGAGACTTGAAAGTTTGATAGTTAATGTTTAACTCTTTGGCAATTACAGAAAATTTATCGGGAGGGTCTTTCAACAGCAAGCGCCGTGCTAGTACCTGACAATTTGCCTCCGGTTTGTTATCGGGATAACTGTTTCGCAGTTTTCCATCCGGGTCATCTTCAATATACTGCCAAAGTTTGCGACCGATGCGCTGCTTATTTTTCGATTGTTCTTGCTCAATCAGTTGCTCAATCCCAGTTTCCGTAGTATCATCTAGCACTCCTTCCGAATCAAAGTCTTCACCTTCACGGCTCGTCTGCGGAGCATCAGAACTAAAAGTAAAAGGCTGTCTACCACGTTGGCGGTAATAGTCAACAACTTTAAGTTTAATAATTTGATTTAACCGTTTAACAACTCTCTTTCGCAACTCATCATCAGCAGTATTTTCGAGGTCAAGTTGGTGTAAAAACCTAGAAAAAGTTTTGAAAAAACCCAAATAAGCTTCTTGCACCAATCCGTCGAAATCAGCATCAAGTATATTAAAATCGCGACGCTTGCGAAATCCCGTTAAATTGGGAAGAAGTTTGGACAATTCGTTTTTGAGTCTTTCCTGTTGCTCATTACTTCTCTCTTCGGGATTTTTCAAGAGTTGTAAAATTAGTCGCAGGCATTGGCACTGAATTTCTTCTTGTTGCTCATTACTCCTCTTACTCCTCTCTTCCGGGTTCTTCAAGAGTTGTAAGAGTTCGCGTAACTTTTCGTAGTTATTCACAGGCACGTTATGGCATGGGGATAATTCGATTATCCCAGAGAAAATAGCGCAGTAACGTGCCAGTAATAACAAAGTCAAGGAAATCGGCTTGAGTTCCCAATGCAGCCACAAGTTGAAGGTTGTGGCTACAGGAACTAAGCCTGGTAAAGGTTCGACGGGGGTATCATGTCTCGTCATAGTCCAGTTTTTTGGTGTTGATACATTGATGTCGCAGGTGTTGGCGAGTTTATGCAGATTCAGGGAAAATTTTTCCAGGCCTTTCGGTATACTCTTGTTCCGGCAGTCCGGCAGGGGTTGAAACCCCTGCCTCAAAGCGAAAGTCCTCTGAAGAGGACTGAAAAATTCATTAGTCCGGCAGTCCTCTTTAGAGGACTTTTGCTATTAGCCAGGGAATTCATTCCCTGGCGGCCTTTCGCTATCAGCTAGGGGATGAATTCGCCGGAGCCCTTTCGGTACTCGCTATGGGAATTAATTCGCGCGTACTTTTTCAGAATACCGTTCTTCCCGCCACCGAGATTCAGCTTCCGCATACCGTCGTTCTGCGGCGGCGATTTCCTCCTCGTAATGCTTGATTTTGTTACCGTATTTGTGATTCAACCACTGAATGTCATGGGCGAAACTTTCCTTCAATTGTTCTTCTTGGGCTTGCATCCATTCAATTTTTAACTGAGCCACTTGTTCCGGCGAATAAGTACCAGCGGGCGGTTCATACTGTTCGGCAACTTGAGCAACATCCTCTTTAAACTTAAAGTACCGCTGTTCCCGTTTCTCATCCTGCTCTTTTTCGATTTGATGCTTTTCGGTCAAATACCAGCCGATTTGAAAGTCCGCTTCTACCATGTCCCAATTCTTCAAACGCCCGCTGGTATCGCCTTCGCTGACAAATTTTTCGCGACGCAGGTTTAAGGCTTGCTCATAGGCGAGTTCTCGCTGTTTCAGAGCAACTTCTTCGTCTATTCCGGCAATCTGATTTGCCTCCAATTCGGTGATTTCTTTAGGGAGACTATCTTCGTATTGCCCAATTAATGAGCGGGCGTGTCCCGGCATTTCAAAGGCATCATTTTGCAGGGAGGCGGCTCCCCATAACATTACCACGGGCAAACTAGCTGCGATCGCATTTAAGACAATTCCCCCCGGCAATCCCAACCCAATGACAATCCCCAGAGACATCGCATACTCCGTGCCGCTCAATCCTACGGCTAAACCGACATCGCTGAAGGGTAGTTTCTCCAAAAATTGACCTTCTACTTGTAGCACTAAGGCGGTTTGAGCTTCGTAATAAAGTGCGCCAAATTCATTTTTGGGGGGATGAGCTTGTTTTTGTTTTTGGATATCCTTCAATGCTTGCTGAGTGCCGTTTTTCTTGCGAGAATGTTCCATGACTTTCATCACTTTTTTATCCGCCACCACCCCCGCAGCCCCGCCGATGAACAAACTTGCTGGAATGCTCAAACTTCCCATGCCGGAAGTCAATATTCGCGCTCCCGCACTGAAGGTAATCGCACTGATTAACCCTACCAAAATATTGACTATTTTCTTGGTTTCCGGGTTGGGGTGGCGCTTTGCTAAAGGGGTTAAGTCGTTAATTCGTGTTTTGGCTTTTTCTCCTTCTGCGTATCGTTTTTCCCGCTGACTCATTTGGGATTTGATTTGTTCTGGGAGTAGGGCTGTTAATTCTTGGTGTAGGTATTGCCATGCTACGATGCTGGCGGCCGAATTGTGGTTATGATTGGTAGAAGTCATTGGTTTTACCTCGATTTTTGAGCTTGATAAGATAGTGTCGTTACAGTTTGAAGATTTAGGCAGAATTCTGAAAGAGGGAAGTTCGGCAACGGATTTAACGGATTTAACGGAAGTGCTTTGGTAGTTGTTGTAGACACAGGAAATCTCTGGCTCGTAGTGAGGACTTGAGTCCTCAGAAGAAGGACTGAACTCCTTACTACGAACCGAATTAATTTGACTTCGCAGTCATTTTTCGCGCTTTGGCAAAGGCTGCATCAATACAAGGACTCATCGATCGCCTAACTGCATCTTCATCTTTGCCTTCGTCTAAAACACAAATACTCGCTTTGCCGCTCAATTGCTTACTCAAGTCTTCGTATAATTGACCTTGGGGCACGATAAAAGAGATAACTACTCCCTGTTTTTCGATGCCTTCAACTAGGGTTTTGACTCGACTAAAATCGATGCCTCTTTCCCCTTGACGAGGCTCAAAATCATTTGCTACAATGGTGAATACCCCCGGATGTTTGTTAGTTTTCTGCTGTTCTTCAATTGCAGTTTTCCCGCGTTCCAACAAGGCAACTAGAGAAGTTCCGGGTTGTTTGTTGGTGAGCGATCGCCCATTGTGTTGACATTCCCCCATTAGGGTTAAACTGTTGGCAATGGAGATGGTTTTGGTGACTACGGCCCGATCGGCAAACGGAATGCTAACAGCGGTATCTCCGGGTTTGTAATGTTGGCTGCTGAGTTGACAGTGGGTTTGTCGCTGTAAGGTGTAGCGCTCGGCAGAGGACGAGTTATCGTCAGCGCGGTAGTGTACGATGGGTTGAGTGGCGAGTTCTGGGTAAATGAAAGCTGCAAGGGCGATCGAGCTTGCACCCACAGCAGCTACAATCGCAGGAGACTTGTACCAAACTTTCTCGGTTTCTGTTGTAAAATCAATCATCATAGGGACTTCTTCAGTGCGCTTTTGAAGAGATGTCGCAGGAGTCACCCAGTTTTCTGCAAATTCCAAAAATAAATCAGATTAAACCTATCAAATCCTATTGATAGCACAGGATTTGATAGGAAGCGAATTCTATTCGCCAGGATTTGGTAGGGCGGTCTCTACAATTTGTCGATCGACCTTTTGGCTTTATCTGCCAGATTTTTCACCGCATTTTTAGCATCTTCTGCAGCGTGGCGGGCGGCAGCTTCCGCTTGTTTGGCTTTGCCTTCAACCTGGTCTTTTCTGTTGCCCGTGATACTACCGAAAATTTCCTGAGCTTTGCCTTCTAAATTTTTGCCGATCGCCTTCGCTCTGTCTTCTGTACTCATAATAAGCTCCGTTTGGCAAGTTGCTATAGTAACATTGTAAAATTAACTCCCCTGCAATTGCCTTTAACTTCATATTAATTTATATTCTGCTTGACATCGGTCTTATTCTGATGATTTACTTCCGGCAAACACGTCACTCAAAAATTCAAGGATTTTTTTTTTACAACTGTATACCTCCGCAAAATTAGTCATAACTTAGATATTGCACCCTTCTAAATTAGGCTTTTATGAACAGGCAAGATGCCTGTTCCACAAGAAAATTTATCTTTTGTGGAACGGCTTTTATGAACAGGCAAGATGCCTGTTCCACAAGAAAATTTATCTTTTGTGGAACGGCTTTTATGAACAGGCAAGATGCCTGTTCCACAAGAAAATTTATCTTTTGTGGAACGGGCATCTTGCCCGTTCTTGAAAATGGTGCAAAATTCGTCCTAAACAACTATTTCAAACTCGCCGCCGCAACTTTAATCGGTTCCAGTAATTCTAACGGCAAATGCAGCATATTCAATTGGGTGCTATCTGCTGCTTTCCTTTCAGGATCGGGGCCGTGATAATCGCTGCCACCAGTTGCCAGCAAACCGTAATGAAGACACAAATCTTTCAACTTTTGGATTTGGCTAGAACTGTGGGTGGGATGGTATACTTCAACTCCCATTAAACCAGCATCTACTAATTCTTGTAAGACTTCCTCAACAGCGCCGCCGCGAAATAAATAAGGGTGAGCCCAAACTGGTACTGCGCCGCAACTCTTCAGTAAATCAATGCCTTCGACGATCGAGAATTTCTCGTAATGCACATAAGCCGGGCCGTCATCTCCCAGCCAGCGATCGAATGCTTCCCGCGATGATTTGGCGTGACCGGCTTTTACAAGTGCAGAGGCAATGTGAGGCCGTCCCGGTGCCATTCCTGGGGATGTTTTTGGCAGTTCGATCGCGTATCCCATTGCTGCTAATTTTTCGACCATTTCCTGCGATCGGCGAAACCTTCCTTCCAGGCGATCGTTCAAAGGAACGCGCAACTTATTTGCATCGGGATAAAAACCTAAAATGTGCAGCGATCGGCCGTTGTGAACGGTGCTGAGTTCGAGTCCGGGGACTATTTCGATACCGTGCAAAGCAGCAGCGGCGAAGGCTTCATCCCAACCCGACATCGTATCGTGATCCGTGACGGCCAAGGCGCGAACCCCCGAAGACGCGGCCGCGGCTACGAGTTCGGCAGGGGTGAGAGTGCCGTCGGAATAAGTAGTGTGACAGTGGAGTTCTAGCATTTTTTTTGGTAAGTTAAAGTCTGCGAAATCTGCAATTATTCCCCTCACTCACGCCACATCTATCGTCCCTGCGCTCGACAAGTGTTTGGGTAATTTCTATCTGTTAGCTGTAATAAGTTGTCGCGCCTTTAATTGGGACATTTCTGTTTATTAAAAGCTTGCGTGGGGTGGGCATCTTGCCCGCCTTTTCAGTAGAATTTAGATTCAGAATACCTTAGCTATTTCTTAATTTCTCGCATTGGGTAAAGGACACCCTCTGGCAATTTGGGAGGAACCGGCGATATTTCAATACTTTGTATGTTGTGAACTGGGATAACTACCAGTTTATCTGCCAATTCGAGAATTACCGGGTCTGCTGTCAACATTTTGTGCAGGCGAGTGCCTAAAGTTGCTTGCTCTCCTACTGTTCCCTCTGGCGCAATGAACTGGAAGTGTTGCTGTTTGCCGTTGGTATAGTGGATTGTCAGATTGATAATTCCTTCTTGGTTGGTTGCTTGCATAATTTTTTTCCCTAACAGTCGATCGGGACTTGGCAAAATTAACAATAAATCAAAACTGGCGATCGCACCACGATTGGAAAGCTCGTTGGAAAGCTTTTGACAAGACCAGGCTGTCGGTACGAAAGTCCGGTTACTGCTAATTTTACCACAAAAACTGTACTGAAACTCGCCAACTTACCCAGTATACAATTGGCAGTCGCGCTGTCTTTGCTCCTTAATGCGCGAGCTCCTTCGCCAGCAATATTTGGTCGATCGGGCTTTCTTGTATGCCAGTTGGCAAAGTGGCTCAATTTAGCCTCTGTAGCGACTTGACTCAAAGCGGTCTCAAGTCTTACAGCAGAGGCATTTGAGCGCTTTGGGTGTCAAGGTTTTTCGAGGTGGGAACTGTGGAGGTTGAGATAGCGGCATTCTGCTGTCACTGCCGTAGAGGATTTTTTTATAAATTAATAACATAACATTCAGGTACAGCTTATGAAATCCACACTTTGTTTTCCAGAAACTTCTATTGAATCTAACACCGTTGCTGTTAATAATAATGCTAGTGACTCTTGTATCCTTGCAGCTTGGATTGACTTAGTAGGAGGAGATTTTGAGAGCTTGGGAGGAGATGATTGGCTTCCCTTGTGCGGCGACATTGATGACGGCGAAATTTACCGGGAATGGTTTTTGTGGCAAGACAGCGAAGTGACTCAAGAGTGGGAAGCTTACGATCCAATTACTAATTATCGAGTTGTGGCACCTAGCCGAGAAATGATGATTTCTCAAATCGACAAAATAGAAGATGCCCGAAAAATTTAGTTGAGCGGGAGAAGGTTAAATCTTGATTTTCAACTATCATAAAAATTCTGTTAACAAACCCGGTTTCTCCCAACCACATTAAAGAAACCGGGTTTTTCAGACCAAAACTCTAGGTGTGGGTAGAGTTCCACGGGCCGAATATAATTATTTAGGTCGCTACTGCTTTTTGTTTTTCTCGTTCTAATTTGCGCTGCTTCAAGGCGGCAAGATTTTGTTTAATTGTGTCGATCGCCAATCCAGCCTCCTGCTGTTGGTATAATTCGCTGGCACGGATCAAATCTGCAACAGCCTCGTCATCCGATCGCAAATTTGCAAAAGCCAAGGCGCGATTGTGGTAAGCTTCTGCCAAAGTTGAAACTTGTTCTAAAGCGCTGGTAAATTTATCTTTGGCTTTGCGGTACTTTCCCGACTGATAAGCTTCAATTCCTTGTTGAAAATAAACGGAAGCTTTACTGCCGCTGTCGGTATCTGGGAATTCTGGGTAAGTTAAAATTGGTTCTTTAAAAAGTACAGAAATGCTGCCCTTGCCGAAGTAAGCCCAAGTCATTGTTCCCAACCCAATCCCCAGCACGAGGGCAATAATGACAGACAGAGCAATAAAATTGGTGAGTTCCATAGAGCAATATTTGTTGTATTATAATATGATAAGTTAATTCCTAACTTCTGCACCAATGGCTGCGCGGATTTACCTCCACTGGAAATGGTTTTTCGGATCGCTAGCTTTAGTATTGTCGATCGGCTTAATTACTGCAACTGCAAGTTCTGACGCCGCAACCAACGCGCAAACTCAAGCAGGGTGGCAATTGTTGCAGCGGGGGGAGACGGGGTTGGTGGTAGCAATGCGACACGCGATCGCCCCAGGTACGGGAGATCCTGCTAACTTTAAGTTGGGCGACTGTTCCACCCAGCGCAATTTATCAGCACAGGGACAAACCCAAGCCAAGCAAATTGGAGCCGAATTTCGCAACCGCAACATCAAAGTTGCCAGAGTTTTATCGAGTCAGTGGTGTAGGTGTTTGGAAACAGCAAAACTGATAAATTTAGGCAAAGTCGAACCGTTACCAGCGTTGAACTCGTTCTTTAGCGACAGCAGCAAAGAAGCCAGACAAACAGCGACAATTCGCAAATTAATTGTGGATAACCGCAACACTAAAGGCGCAATTATTATGGTAACTCATCAAGTAAATATTACCGCGATCACTGATATTGTACCGCAAAGTGGCGAAGCTGTGATTCTCAAAGGATCTCCACAAGGTAAAATCCAAATAGTCGGACGAATTGGAGGATTTTAAGGAGGTAAAAATTTACAGCAGATTGCGGTTAAAGTTTCTAACAATCCTCTAAAATTTCTAGAAGATAGGAACATTCTTGCCGAACATCAGGTGCTTCATCCGACAAGAGACTCTCAATAATTTTGGGTTCCAGCAAACTCGAATATTGTTCCTCTAGCCTGCACAACTCAATAGCAGCAAGTACGCCCGCCATTCTTTCCTCAGACTCCGACGACTTCATCCGGTTAATAGAAGCAAACAATACATGGTTTGGTGGTGATAGAATCTCAACAAGGTTTCTCGCTGTCTGCCGTACAATCGAATGTCGATCTCCGAGACGTAAAAACATCCACTGCAATAAAATATTGTCACCCTGCGGGAATTCCTGATGCCTTAGATTTCCTAATGTTTCGAGGGCAATCGATCGCACATCCCACTCATCGTCAGCGAGGAGACAAGCCAGTATGGGAGCAACAACAGGATTATCTAAATCTCCTAATTTGGTCGCAGCATTATATCTGACATCATTGCGATCGGAAAGTGTTTTGGTAGCAGCAGCAGCCACAACATCAGGCCACTTGGACTTTAGACTGTCTCCCATCCAAAAATTATCGTCAATATAAACAGAATCTCCCATAAATTCGCCTTTGTAGTGAAGGTGAGAATGTACTACAGACGCATGGCCACTAACACGACTAAAATCTGTTGGCGGATAATCATCCGAAGAAAAACAGCCAATAAATCGCGCTTTATCCAACTTTGCACCTTTAAATAAGGTACCATTCAGACGGCAACCAAAGAACTCTACCATTGATAAGTCGAGTCCTTCTAGACTGCAATTTCTTAAGTCACAGAAACTCAGAGTGTCCTTTGGCTTGATAGGAAGCTCATGCTTTGTATCCCGCCAGTTCCTGCCCTGATACGGTGTTTTGTAAGTGTTCTTTAGCTTAATAATATCCATTGATTATTTTCCTAACTGATCTTTCCAAGAGTTTGCCCATCGGGGAATCACCGGATCGTTGCCGTTGCGGTAGTCTTCAGCCCATTGTAGCGCCTCTTCCATTTTTTTAATTTCTCTAGCAATCTTTTCTTTAGGCTCCTTAGGATCAGAAGGCAAAATGGGCAGTTTTCTTTGTAATGATAAAATATATTGACGGCACTTTGTATCGTGGAAAGTGCCTTTTTTTAGGGACATTGGCGGGTTTTCCACTCCACCTTCAAATTGTTCCTTCATCACCATAAAAGCACAACTTCCATCTCCGTACTCTGCCTCTTCCCGATAGAGATCGTTCATAACCTCTTGAGCCTCATCTATCGCCATAGCAACTGCACGCGGAAATCTAGATTCTCGATTCTCAATCAACCTAGAATCTGGGGTTGTTGCAGTGACTCTGAGTCTTCTAAGATTCTGGTTCTCTTGATTTCCTTTTGGATTCATCTCACTTTGAATAGTAAAGGGATTGCAGGGCGAGCAATTGATTATACCAAGACTTGCACAGTCACTCCCTTTTATCTCCGAAGTTTTGATATCGCAGTGAATGTTGTATAATATTACCAATTCTCCCTTAGTAATCCCCCATTACCAATTTATATGAGTTTTCAATACAGCGCCGCCATAGTGACTTTAGCCGACCTTGATAAAGAAGTTCTCGTTAAATTTTACACAAAATTTCTCGACAGAGAACCAAACCCTTACATTCCCAATACTTATGCTGAATTTCAACTCCCCGGCTTAAGACTCGGCATATTCAAACCCAAAGATTCCCACAAATCGGAATTTGCAAATCGAGCAAAAACAGGCATGAGTTTGTGTCTGGAAGTCAGCGATATCGAAACTGCGATCGCCCGAATTTGGGCTTTAGGATATCCGCCCGCAGGAGAAATTATCAAAGCTTCTCACGGTCTAGAAATCTATGCCTTCGATCCTGCCGGCAACCGCATAATTTTACATCAATCCCATGAGAATGTAGGATGAGGGCTAATTATTGGTGAACTCTCGATATACTCTTCTCTTTCTTAGCGTCTTCGCGGTTCGTTCAAAAAAACATCTAGTTCACAACCCGCTGAGGATTGCTATATAAGTTATGCAATTGCTTGACCACCTTCGCAATCACATTGTCAAACCCGCATCTACAAATCAAAACGGCCTTAACTATCTAATCAGTTCAGCAAAACTATAAAAACTGATAATTAATAACAGCAAGGCTGTCAGATGAGTTAGCTGAAATTGAGGCCGCGGCCCGATGGATTCCCGCACCAAAATTGAAAAAGACGAACCAATTATATAACTCAAAGACAGCGTTAAATACTGCCACTGCAATGTTACACTCCACAGCCCCAGCAACATCATCGCCAAAGTCAACATCACCAACTCAACAAAGCGAGGCGGATTGTGCTGAGTAGACAGAATCAAAGTGTCCAACCAATATTGCCAAGGTCTCATGTTTTAGCGATCGAGCTTTTAGATTTAGCCTTCTAGCTTAACCTACGATCGCCATTCAGTTTGTTGCTGCAAACACCTTAAAGCCTCCGCCGTCTCAACCTGCGGAAATTGCCCGTAAAAGCGGCTGACACTGTAAAAAGGTTGAGGAGTCTTCAGGACGATCAACTTATCGCCCATCTGGGCCAAAAATCCCATCAAATCTGCCGGGGCGACAGGCGCGCAAATCCACAAAGCCAGCGGTTGCTGCGACTCCAAAGCCTTAGCCGCCACAGCCATCGTCATCCCTGTAGCAATGCCGTCATCTACCAAAATCGCCAAAGCCCCCGCTGCGCTGATATTTGGGCGTCCCGGAGACAAATCTACCAGCAGAGATTGAGCATTATTTTGAGCCACCGGCAATGCTGATTTTTGCAAGCGCCAATTCTGCAGCTTTTGCTTTTCCCAGAGGACATGACCGTCAGCAGTTGCAGCCCCGATCGCCAATTCTAAATTATCTGGGCGAGTAATTTTCTTAGCGACAACCACATCCAAAGGACAGCCCAAGCGGCGCGCAATCGGCACAGCAACGGGCAAACCCCCGCGCGGCAAGGCGTAAACAATCGGTTTAACAGCCTCCTGTGCGGTTAAATCCAACTTGCCGAGCTCGCCCACAACTGCCTCGGCCAGTTTTTCGCCTGCATCGGCGCGATCGTCAAAAAACGGGTTAGAGAACATATTTTTGCCTGTACGAGCTCAACCAAACAATTGGAGATTGTGCCAGTGTTAATTTGAGAAAAGTGCAATCGACAGCATCGCACACAAGCATCTAGCCAATCTCAAATCACCAAACCCGATCTAAACTATAAACTCTAGACTCCAAAATATCTCCCTAATTGTAAAATTTATGTCCAGCGACTTGCAACTCAGCCTTTTTGACAACAATCAAAGTGCCACTTTCCAAACAGACTCAATACCAGCAAATGCCAAAATTCCCATTCCTCCCGGCACTTATCAAAATATGGAACAAATCGGCGAGCACTGCAACCGCTGCTACCGCTGCGAATTGGGCAACAGCCGCACTCACGCCGTCATCGGGCGCGGCAATCCTCAAGCCTCAATTTTGATTGTGGGAGAAGCGCCCGGACAAAACGAAGATGAAACCGGATTGCCCTTCGTCGGGCGATCGGGCAAACTGTTAGATAAGATTTTAGAATCCGTGGGATTGAGTGCAGAAACCGACGTATTCATTGCCAACGTCATCAAATGTCGCCCTCCCAACAACCGCCCTCCGACAGCCAAAGAAATCGAAGCTTGCAAACCATACTTGCTCGAACAAATCCGCATCTTAGACCCCAAAATTATTTTATTAACTGGTGCAACCGCCCTCAAAGGTTTGCTAAGCGACAAGCGACCCATTAGTAAAATCCGAGGTCAATGGATTGAATGGGAAAATCGTTTGTGTATGCCAATTTTTCACCCGTCGTACTTGTTGCGAAATCCCTCCCGTGAACCGGAGACTCCGAAATGGTATATGTGGCAAGATATGCAGGCTATCAAGGCTAAACTGGATGAATTCAAAGAGCAATTATAATATTTTTTTGTTTGTGCTTTGTATGGGCGGGTTTCACGAACAATAATTGCCTAAAACAGATAATCTCGTAAACCCCCCCCACGGTAAATAGCTCAACCGAAAATTCGTGGATTTTCTGATACCTCTGTCAGGAACAGGCAAGATGCCTGTTCCACAATAAAATTATTTTCTCTCAGGAACAGGCAAGATGCCTGTTCCACAATAAAAATTATTTCATGTGGGGATTAGGGGTTGGGCGTCTCGCCTGCGCGCAAGATGCCTGTTCCACAATAAAATTATTTTCTGTCAGGAACAGGCAAGATGCCTGTTCCACAATCACAATTATTTCATGTGGGGAGTAGGGGTTGGGCGTCTCGCCCTCCCAAAAAATACAATTTAGTTGCGAGACAACTTATTTTTTGCCTGACAATCGCGCAACCACAAACGAATAGCCTCAGCAATTTCGCTTTCACTATCTTGACTTAATAAAGGACGAATATCAGCCGCATTACCAAACCGAGAAACAAGTTTTGCCAATTCCCAACCGTTTTCCGTTTTAGTTAAAAACAACCAATGATATTGCTGAATTTCGACTCGTTCTCCCCCGCGATACTGCCGTTCCAAAGTAGTAATAAAAACTTGACTGGCATTTTCAGGAAGCGCATCTTCAAAATTTAAAGGTAACGGTTCAAACTCCGGGCGGCCCGCTAAAATTATTTGAGGCAGCGCGTAACCGGGCGGTGTGTTAGTGTTAGGAGAAAAGTGCGATCGCACAATTACGCGATTAGCATAACTCGGCAAATCTTGCAACAGGCGATCGACCAAAGTTTCTAAATCAGCCGGACAGGGCGATCGGGCTAACAAACCATACCGACTTGCATTGATACTGTTAGCATGATTTGTCACAAAATTAACTGCCCAAGTCGGAGTTGCAACCGCAGATATCAGCAGATACACACAGATGAACGCAGATAAAATTCTATCGGCGTTCATCGGCGTTCATCTGCGGTTAAAAAACACATTCCTATTTTTATCCCAACTCTTCACAAATACGCGCAAAAGCCGCCACTGGATCGGACGCAGCAGTAATCGGCCGCCCAATCACCAGATAATCGGCACCAGCTTTCAAAGCCGCCTTCGGAGTCATCGATCGTTTTTGATCGCCTCCATCTGCCCATGAAGGACGCACACCGGGACACACTAACACAAAATCATCCCCGCAACTCATTCTTAACTGTTCCACTTCTTGCGGAGAACAAACAGCACCAGCTAAACCAGTTTCCTTAGCCAACAATGCCATGTGCAAAGCAAATTCGGGCAACTCCAAAGGTATTTTCAACTCAAAAGCCAACTGTCGGGAATTCAAACTCGTCAATAGAGTAATTGCAATCAACTTAGGACTCGGTTTATCCACAGCTGCGGCCCCTTCAGTCAAAGCCAACTGTGCCGCTTTCAAAGCATCTTTACCACAAGTAGAATGGATCGTCAATAAATCCACATTATACTTAGCTGCAGCACGACAAGCACCAGCCACAGTATTCGGGATATCGTGAAACTTCAAATCTAGAAAAATCCGCTTTTCCCGCTGTTTCAGAATCGCAATAATTGCCGGGCCACAGCTAACGAATAGCTCTAAACCGACTTTCCAGAAAGATACATCAGGCAATTTGTCGAGGAGTGCGATCGCCTCTTCTTGACTCGAAACATCCAAAGCAACAATAATTCGATTATCAGCTTTCATCAGCGTTCATCAGCCTTCATCTGCGGTTAAAAAAATAGATTAGTCATGGCAATAATTGCCTGCTTTGAACAGGCAAGATGCCTGTTCCACAATAATTATTGGAGATGTCTATTCAAGACACCAATCGAACAAACTTATTTTTCCCGACTTGCAAAACCTTACCTTCCAATTCAGCCGGTGATTCAAAAGTAAGATTAACATCAGAAACTTTATCGCCCTCCAACTTCACCCCACCGCCCTGCATCAACTTCCGCGCATCACCGCTGCTTTTACAAAGCCCGCTAGCACTCAGAATATAAAACAACTTAGCCGGAAACTGCACACTTGCCAAAGAAAACTCCGCCACAGCATCAGCTTGTCCCGCAGCACCTTTAACCAGCGCAATTGCATCTTGTTGTGCGCGTTCCGCCGCTTCCTTCCCCCGATACTGGCGCACCACATCCAAAGCCAAAAGTTTCTGTTTTTCTCGCGGATTTTCTGGCAATTCATCAAGTGGCAAATCTGTCAATAGTTCAAAATATTGGGCGATCGAACTATCAGCAATTTTCTCCAACTTAGAATACATAGTCAGCGGGTCTTCCGACAAACCCACATAATTATTCAAAGACTTCGACATCTTCTGCACCCCGTCAGTCCCGATCAAAATCGGCATCAGCAAACCAAACTGCGGTTTCATCCCAAAATGTCGCTGCAAATCTCTCCCCACCGCAAGATTAAACTTTTGGTCAGTTCCCCCCAACTCAACATCCGCTTCCAAAGCCACCGAATCGTAACCCTGCATTAGTGGATACAGAAACTCATGCAGATAAATCGCATTCTCCTGCTGCATCCTGTTGTCAAATCCCTCTTTAGCGAGCATCTGCTGCACCGTCATCGTCTTCAGCAGTTCCAAAATCTTCGCCAAGTCCAATTTTGACAACCACTCGGAGTTATAGCGAATTTCCAAACGTCCGGGCGTGTCAAAATCTAGAATCGGACGCACTTGGTCTAAATAAGTCTTGGCATTTTCCGCCACTTGTTCGGCTGTCAACTGGGGGCGCATCTCGGATTTGCCTGTCGGATCGCCAATTCTTGCGGTAAAATCTCCGATCAGCAGTACGGCTGTGTGACCGGCATCTTGAAAAGCCCGCAGCTTGCGGACGCAAATGCTGTGTCCCAAGTGAATGTCACTGCCTGTCGGGTCAATTCCCAGTTTGACGCGCAAGGGTCGATCGACTTTGGCCAGCAGTTGGGCTAAATTTTCGTCAGAGTTGCTAGAATCAGGTCGATCTGGAAAAATCTCGCTGACGCCGCGGTAAAGCGCTGAAAGGTTAGAAGTTATCATCGGGGAGCGATCGTCCATCATATTTTGCCAAAGTGCAGCAGAATTAGTTACACTCACTGGTTGACGCATAAAAACATAACTATCAAGCTACTATAATCCCAAAGCTGACCGGCTTTCATTAGCTGACCCCGCCCAAAAACGGATACCAGCCCCCGACAACAGTCGTGGAGATCCCCAAATTTTAGACTCTTGTTCAAACTCCCAGATTCATCTGTGGAATAAATCTCAAATCTAAAATCTAAAATCTAAAATCGACTGACAGTCTCTAGGGTTCGCATCTAAAATTAAAAGTCTTAAACCCCAAATCGAGTGAGGAAGTGAAATCCACGTGTCAACCAACGCAGTCCGCAATAACACGGAAAACTCAGCCCCCGTATTCGAGTTTGTTCAGTCAGTCAGTAAAGTGACCGCCGGAACCATACTCAGCATGACAATGCTTGCCAGTTCCGTAGTCGCTGGTGGACTGGTTGGCTTAGCGATCAGCTTCCGCAATTTGCCAGATGTTCGGATCTTGCAAACCTACTCTCCCACAGAAACTACCCACATTTACGACATCAACGGCAAGCCGCTAGCCAGCATCCACGACGAAGCCAACCGGGATGTCGTACCCCTTAACCAAATCTCCCCGAACCTGAAACGAGCTGTTCTGGCGATCGAAGATAGCAACTTTTTCACCCACAAAGGCATCAACCCTGGCGGGATAGCCAGAGCTCTCATAGTCAACCTAGAGAAAGGTAGAACCGTTGAAGGCGGCTCGACTATGACTATGCAGCTAGTCAAGAACCTGTTTCTTTCTCCCCAGTCAAAATTTAGTCGCAAGGTAGCTGAAGCGGTAATGTCTATCCGCTTAGAGCAAATTCTCAACAAAGACCAAATTCTGCAACTATACCTGAATCAAATCTACTTAGGTCACAACTTGTACGGCGTAGAGACAGCCTCTCGAAGCTATTTCAACAAATCAGCAAGTAATTTGACTCTTGCAGAAGCAGCGATGCTGGCCGGCTTAATTTCTGCCCCCGAAGAATACAGTCCTTTCGTCAATTACAAGTTGGCAAAAGAGCGGCAAGCCCTCGTTTTAGGCCGCATGAAGGATCTTAAATGGATTACGCCGGCCCAAGAGACTGCTGCCCGCCAGGAAAAAATTAAGCTAGGCAAAATTACCTCTTTTGGGGGATCTCAAGTTCCTTACGTAACACAAGCCGTAGTCCAGGAACTGACGAGGCGTTTCGGGCGAGATGCCGTGGTTAAGGGAGGAATGCGCGTTCAAACCACGATCGACCTCAAAATGCAGCGCATAGCCGAAGAAACCGTCAAAGCGTGGCACGATCGGCTTTACTACCAAGGGCTGTTTTACGATCGCGAGGAAGGTCAAATTGCCCTAGCAGCCGTAGATCCCCGCACCCACTTCGTCAAAGCAATGGTGGGCGGCGTCGATTACGAAAAGAGTCAGTTCAACCGCGCCATTCAAGCACGTCGCCAGCCCGGATCTGCTTTTAAACCTTTTATCTACTACGCTGCCTTTGCTAGCGGCAAATACGGCCCGGATTCAGTTGTCTACGACTCCCCTGTCGGCTACCGCGACGGCGACGGCTACTACTACCCTCAAAACTATGGTGGCGGCTTCTCCGGTGCAGTCAGCATCCGCAGAGCTTTGGAAGTATCTCTCAACATTCCCGCCGTCAAGCTTGGCCAAGAAGTCGGATTGAATAAAGTGATTGAGATTTGCCGCGTACTCGGCATCAGAAGTCCGATGGAACCAGTGATTTCTTTGCCCTTGGGTGCCGTTGACCTCACTCCTTTAGAAATGGCCGGATCTTTTGCTACCTTCGCCAACAACGGCTGGCATTCTGACACCACGTTTATCGTGCAAGTCACTGACAGCAGCGGCAATGTCTTGCTCGACAATACGCCCAAACCCAAATTAGTTCTCAATTCCTGGGCGGCGGCATCTGTCAACAGCGCCCTGCAAGGGGTAATTACCAGCGGAACGGCAAGGGCTGCTCAAATTGGCCGGCCGGCTGCTGGGAAAACTGGTACAACTTCCTCAGAACGGGATATCTGGTTTGTGGGTTACGTGCCGCAGTTGTCGGTGGCTGTTTGGATGGGCAACGACAATTATAGACCGATGAGCTACGGTGCTACTGGCGGTGGGATTGTCGCCCCTGTTTGGCGCGATTTTATGAGCCAAGCTTTGGAAGGCGTTCCCGCAGAAAGTTTCAAACCTGCTTCATCTTTTGAGCGGCCTTAATTATCAGTCAGTTGTCAGTTGTCAGTTGTCAGTTGACGGTTGGCAGTTAGCAGTTGGTGTTTGACAGTTGACAATTGACAGTTGGCAGTTGACAGTTGGCAGTTGACCGAAGAACGAGCCCGCCGGGCCCCTGGCTTTAGACACGGGGATAAGTCGGTAGCGGTTTCAACCGCCTGAGCGTGTTTGATATAATTCAAACAGCAAGTAAGAATAACCATCTACGCGAAGAATCATCAAGCGTGCGGAGAAATCCCGGCAACGGAGACATCCGCCTTTGATGCGGAATACTTAAAGGGCGAATAATGGCAGGGTGAGGAGCGTACCTATCTGGCTCGTGCGATGGACTCTGAAAGTAAGAAAAACTCTAAAAGTAAGCGCAATTGCAATATCTTTGATACGGGTATTGTTTTGAGCGTCTAGGGGGACTTTTGCCTGTCCCTTCCAAGTTTAGCTTGGAGAATCCCCAGGCTTGGGCCGTGGGGAGTGTCAAAATTACCCATTATTTCTCCTCTGACCGAAAGAATCCAGGATACCCGCCACGTGATTCATTCCGAAAGCAGACTCAGGACCGGTGAAATAAAAAACCTGTATCAGATGAAACTTGCCCCCCGAATTTATGCGTGGGGTCAATGCTTCAATTCTTTAATCTAAAATCTAAAATCTAAAATCGATTGACTTCTGGCTTCTGGCTCACACTCGATAATTAATCCGTGTATCCGTGTCAAAATCCGTGTTGTGCCTTCCTTCTTCCTTCTGCTCACTAGGATTGTTTTTCCAGCTCAGATTTCATCCGCTCCAGCGTTGAGTTCATTTGATCGAACATCTGCTGGGGCGTGATCCCAAATTGATTGAGCTGTGTTTTTAACTGCTCTACAGTCATCTGAGCCATGAAGTCCTCAGACAGCTCAAAGCGCTTCATAAAAATACGGTAGCGTTCCATCATCGATTCCATCTGAGCGATGAACATTTTCTTGCCTTCGCGATCGAATTTGCCGTAATTGCCACCTAGTTTGATGAGAGATTGATAGTCTTCAAACAACAGCTTGGCTTCTTGCTGAACAATTTCTGAATCAAAAAATCCCATAGCTTTCCTAATTTTTTAATATTCTACTAATTTTGATCTAGGCGAGAAATCCCGCTGCTTTTTCTACTATTTTATCAGTTGCCGGAGGAAGTCCCTACCCCTTAAGGCGCAAGAATAAGTAGAAATTTCCGTACAGCATAAGGCATGGGAATGGGGCATGGGCCAAACAGGGCATCGGCCAAACAGGGCATCGGCCAAACAGGGCATCGGCCAAACAGGGCATCGGCCAAACAGGGCATCGGCCAAACAGGGC
>NZ_JAUBTI010000006.1:65464-153267 GCF_036702415.1 Microcoleus sp. D3_18a_C4
ATCGGGCATTGGTTATTGGTTATTCAAACTAACAACCAACCAATAACCAATAACTAATGACTAATGACTGATGACTAATGACTGATGACTAATGACTAATGACTTATTCAAACTTCCCCGATGCGTTCTAGAGGCCAAAACCGCACTACAGCGCGGCCGATGATATTCTGCTTAGGTAAAAATCCCCACCTGCTGGAGTCGTTGCTGTTGTTGCGGTTGTCTCCCATCACAAAGTATTCATTTTCTGGGACGCGATAAGGCCCCCACTGGTATTTAGGAGGTTCGGCAATATATTTTTCGACCAGGGGTTTGTCGTTGAGATACACTAAACCTTTTTTAACGGCGACGGTTTGACCCGGTAAGCCAATTACCCGCTTGATGAATGCTTGGTCTTGGGTAAAGCCTTGTTCTTGCAACTGTTCGGGCGGGGCAAATACTACGATGTCGCCAGTTTTTGGAGGTTCGAGGTAGTAGGAGATTTTTTCGACTACGACACGATCGCCCACGTGCAGAGTGGGTACCATAGAATCTGAGGGTATGTAGCGCGGTTCGGCGACCAACGCTCGAATCACTATTGCTAAACTCAAAGCAATAATCACTATTTGAAGATTTTCTCGCTGCGACTTCCACGCTTTCTGCCACCAGCTTTCAGGCGGATTTTCTGCTACTTCTGTACCCAAATTCTTTTTTTCAGATGTCATGAAAGTCCTCGCTATATAGTTGCCACTAATTATCTGATTAAGCTTGCTAAGCATTTAAATTGCATCTCTAGAAATAATCAAAGCCTGAGCTGGCTGGAGACGCGAACCCGCCCAAAATATACAATTTAAATGCACTACAGCTTACCATTGAAGTATGTCGCTGTTAATTACTAGACGTGAAGTGCAAGCCTTTGTAAAGTATCTTGAAAGGCATCTGCGTTGCATCTGTGGTTTCCCTATCAATCAAAGATTTATGTCATAACTCTCCTCTTGATATTAACTCATAAAAAAGGCAGAGAATTTAAATTCTCTACCTTTTTTATTTGAGGATTTTGAGTTGTTTGCGATCGCGAGATTGGTTATTTCAAAACTTTACTCGATATCGCACTTACTCAAACTTACTCAACGCCTTGGGGCAGCAATTCCCGCTTTTGACCTTGCAGCACCTTAACAATTCCGTCCTCACCCACATCAACAACAGCGGTGTCGCCGTCTTTGATGCGGCCAGATAGGATTTCCTCAGCCAAACTGTCTTCCAACAAGCGCATAATGGCGCGGCGCAGGGGTCGGGCTCCGTAGCTGGGGTTGTAGCCTTCTTCTACCAGCCGTTCTTTGAATTTTTCGGTCACTTCCAGGGTGATTCCCTGTTCTGTCAAACGGCTGAACACTTCTTTGAGCATGATGACGGCGATTTCCTTGACTTCTTCCCTGTTCAACTGGCGGAAGACGATAATTTCGTCGAGTCGGTTGAGGAATTCGGGGCGGAAGTAGTTTTTTAGTTCTTCGTTAACCAAAGAACGAATGCGGTTGTAATTAGCATCGGCTTGGTTGTCGCTGAACTCGAAGCCGAGGCCGCCGCCACCTTTTTCAATCACCTTAGAACCGATGTTTGAGGTCATAATCAGCAGCGTGTTTTTGAAGTCCACGGTGCGACCTTTGGCATCTGTTAAGCGGCCGTCTTCCAATATTTGCAACAGCATATTGAAGACATCGGGGTGGGCTTTTTCGATTTCGTCGAACAGCACGACGGTGTAAGGACGGCGGCGGACTGCTTCTGTGAGTTGGCCGCCTTCGTTGTAGCCGACGTAGCCGGGAGGGGAACCGATGAGTTTGGAGACGGTGTGACGTTCCATGTACTCCGACATATCCAGCCGAATCATCGCATCTTCGGAACCGAAGAAGTAGCCTGCTAGGGCTTTGGTGAGTTCGGTTTTGCCGACGCCGGTAGGCCCGGAGAAGATGAAACTGGCGATCGGGCGATTGGGATTTTTCAAGCCGACGCGAGCGCGGCGGATGGCGCGGGAAACGGCTTTCACTGCTTCTTCCTGTCCGATCAAGCGCTGGTGCAAGGTATCTTCCATGTGCAGCAGCTTTTCGGATTCGGATTCGGTCAGTTTGTTTACCGGTACGCCCGTCCAGCTTGCCACGATTTGAGCGATATCTTCTTCGGTGACTACTGGCGATGGGTCTGTTTCGCCGGTGCGGGCCGAGTCGGTTTTTTTGGCTTGGGAAATAGCGCGAATTTCGGCTTTGATGGTCATTTCTCGATCGCGCAATTCGCCGGCTTTGTCAAAGTCTTGAGAACGCACCGCTTCGTCTTTATCTTTGAGGACTTGGCGCAGTTCTTTGTCAAGTTCTTTGGCTGCGGGGGGCAGTTGGGAGTTGATCAAGCGAACTCTCGAACCTGCTTCGTCTACCAAGTCAATTGCTTTGTCTGGGAGGAAGCGGTCGGAGATGTATCGGTGAGAGAGTTTGGCTGCGGCTTCCAGGGCCGTGTCCAAGATTTTCAGCTTGTGGTGCTGTTCGTAGCGTTCCCGCAGACCGAAGAGAATCTCGATCGTCTCGTCTACAGTCGGTTCGCCGACCATAACGGGCTGGAAGCGCCGTTCTAAGGCTGCATCGCGCTCGATGTGCTTGCGGTACTCGTCTAAAGTTGTAGCGCCGATACACTGGAGTTCGCCTCTAGCCAGAGCCGGCTTGAGAATGTTCGCCGCGTCGATCGCCCCTTCAGCCGCACCTGCACCGATCAAAGTGTGCACTTCGTCAATCACCAAAATCACGTTACCCGCTGTGCGGATTTCGTCCATGATTTTTTTGAGGCGTTCTTCAAATTCGCCCCGGTATTTAGTACCGGCAACCAGCAAGCCGATGTCGAGGGTGACGACGCGCTTTTCTTCGAGGATGTCTGGGATGTCGTTGTTAGCGATGCGCTGGGCCAGGCCTTCGGCGATCGCGGTTTTACCGACTCCGGGTTCGCCGATGAGCACCGGGTTATTTTTGGTGCGGCGACCGAGGATTTGAATTACCCGTTCGATTTCTTTTTGCCGTCCGACTACTGGGTCTAGTTTGCCATCAACCGCCATTTGAGTCAGGTTGGCGCCGAATTCATCCAGGGTTGGGGTTTTGGTGCGGGCGCCGCCGCCGGTGGCTGCGACTTCTGCGGTTTCTCCCAGCATCCGAATCACTTGGGTGCGGACTTTCGACAAGTCTACTCCCAGGTTTTCTAAGACTCTGGCCGCTACTCCTTCACCTTCGCGGATCAGGCCCAGCAGCAGGTGTTCAGTACCTATATAGTTGTGTCCGAGTTGGCGAGCTTCTTCTAGGGATAGTTCTAGAACCCGCTTGGCGCGGGGGGTGAACGGAATTTCGACTGCTACGAAGCCGGAACCGCGCCCGATGATTTTTTCCACTTCAATGCGCGCGTCTTTCAGGTTGACGCCCATTGATTTGAGGACTTTCGCTGCAACCCCGGTTCCTTCTCCGATCAGACCCAGGAGGATCTGTTCTGTCCCTACGAAGTTGTGACCCAGGCGGCGAGCTTCTTCCTGGGCCAACATGATTACTTTTATTGCTTTTTCTGTGAAGCGTTCAAACATGATTTATTCCCATCACCTGCTGCTATGTGCCCGTTTCGAGGTCACGCTCGCACAACGAGCGTTTGTGTTCGAGTGTTAACTCGTACTGCTTATTCTAGCGCGACACTCCCAACCTATCTGCCGCACTCGGCTGCGGTTGCAGATTCCAGGCTCATGTTGCAGGATGGCTTTCAACTGGGAAGACCCAAATGGTGGCTGACCTACAACCTCCCCTAGACTGCAAGAAGATTGCTCTTCTCGGCCCGTGCCCAACCTACGACTGCGTATTGATGGATTCTAGCACAATCTTTTTGGCTGTCATGCAGGCCCAAAATGGATATTTCTCCAAGTCAGAGGGCGGGTTTTGTACAAAACTTATTAGTTTAATGCACTATCTATGTCCTAAGCTAGATACAGGTTAAGCTGCTGCCCATCTAAAGAACCTGTTGGTTTGGGATGGCGAGAGCGAGCTGGACTTTCTTCATTTAAAATTTTGCCCCCGCTCCCTTGAAGATTTAAGTATTCTTCCTGTTGTCAGTTGTGCGATCGCTCCCGATCAATTAGTGAGCGTTGCTACACTCCGAGGAGTTTGCCTCAGACTATACTCAGCACGGTCAAAGACATTGCTTTCGTAGCAGAGTTCTTTGGTCGTTAACTCGTCTGAACTTAAAAGTCTGAAACTTCAATTTTGGAAAAGAATCTAAATCCTGTTTAAGGCGTAGTGAAAGTAAATAATGAACACTAGAAACTTAGATGACCAGGTAGAAAGTACCGACAATCGATCGATCGATCGATCGAAGTTACAGGTAAATTCCAGGATGCAGCCACAACAACTTCTGTGGCTTCACACAAAGAATTCAATGCAGAACAGCTAGGACGTGTCTACTTTATTCGGCACGGTGAAAGTACCAGTAACGAACGCAACATTTTTGCAGGAGTTCTGGATGTTGACCTCACATCCTTTGGCCGATTGCAGGCACGCCGCGCAGGTGTTGACCTGAAGAAAAAAGGTACAAAGTTTGACGCAGTATATGTCTCCCACATGAGACGGGCACGACAAACCTGTGAAATCGCCCTTGCTGAAAGTCAGGCACTAAAGTCGTCCGATACCCCCGTTCAGATAGATCATCGAATTAGCGAGAAATCCTTTGGCATTTTTGCGGGTCGCAACCTAAATTTGCTGCGTCTAGCACTGGGCTACGAAGGGTTTGAGGAAATGTTGCACTCGCACAACGAAGCACCCCCGGCTGGCGAAAAGATTGCCCAAGTTTACTCTCGCGCTGCCCGTTTCTACGAAGACAAAATTGTACCGCACTTGGAACGGGGCGAAACAGTTCTAGTCGTGTGCCACCAATATGTATTGGAACCTCTAGCACTTTATTTAAGCGGTCTGCCGCCGACAGCTTACAAACACCTGAAACTCCCCAACGGTAAAGCTCTCAGCGGTGTGGATCTCGTCAAGTTTCGCGATAAGGAATCCGGCGGTGCTGCTTCCCTGCGGAAAGAGATCAACGATCTTTCAATTATGTGGGCGATTTTGATCTATGCCACCGCCTTCTTGCTGGGAAGCTTAGCAAGGGCAATCATCACCTCAGAAGCAGGGATTCCGTCAGTCCTATTTCGAGCAATAATCGTTGCGTGTCTTGCCGCCTCAACGTTTTATACCTACCTAGACATTGACTTTGCCGCGAGTAAACGCAAAGTAACCTCTACTGTGAAGTATCTAGTTTACGGGTGGATGGCAGTGCGATGGGCAGTTGGGCTATTTTTAATATTTTCTGGATTTTTGTATCAGACTGAAGCGGATCTGTACAAAGTTTTGTGGGTGCTGTTTTGGATGGTTCCGCCAGCCCTTACTTCACCAGTTTTATCAGTGCTTTGGGGCGGTAATCTTTATCCGTCGGCTCTTTTGTCAAGAACGCTATCAATCGTTGCTCCACTGGCGCTTTTGGCTACATTGAAGGTTGCCAATTTACCCATTAACGTTGACAGCCTGATCTTTTTCGGTGTCATTCTAATTGTAGGTCTGGCAATACCGGGTGCGATCGCCCAGTTTTGGCGCGACAAATCCCCTGTTGAATCAAACCACCACAGTAAAAACTGGAAATTCATCGGAGTGCTTGCTGTCGCATTCATGGCCTTGGCAACAGGCTTTCAGTTTACTCCATCAACCTTCATTTCGGATCTATTTTCTTCAACCGATCCGAATCGCTCGCTCGCTTGTCTGCAACAACTAGCATTGGCAACTTTGGTCTTTGTCTCAATGCGCGTTTTGGCTGTATTAACCTCAGCATTTACGAAGGGCAAGCTTAGCAAGGCAGAAGCTCGCGATGCTTACATCCTGCTTGTGAATCCCAACTTTTTCCTTTGGGCGGCTCTTTTCATCGGAGTTAGTGCAACTGCAAATCCAGAAGCCGTAAAATATGCAATTTTTTGGGCAGCCCTAGGCTTTTTCTGCATACCACTCATCGAACAGATATTGTTCATGAATTCATTTGGCAATGACATACTGAGAGAAACACTGCGTTCTTCGAGAGTGGCAACAGCAGATATCAAAAAGCTTTTCCTGCAATTGGATACGGATGGAAGTAAGGCGCTTGAACGAACTGAGATTATGGAGTTGTTAGGGCTAATCGAAGATATGACAACAGGCGAACGTAGCTCTGAAGAAGTCAGAAGCTACATCACTGATTATCTTTTTAATACTCTTGACTCCGATAAAAATGGCAGTGTTGATTTAGCGGAGTTAGAAGAGTACATATCAACCTATGGGTTGGTTGCTAACCTTAACGTTGCTCAAATCTAAACTTGGGATCGATAAGCATGACATCATATTCAAATTTGAAAAATGATGTCATGCTTATTTGTCCGACTGCTGTATGCAGGAAGGCAAGAATGATAGTTTTAGCTGGCTCCATAACTGGCGAAAAATTGGAAAAAAAAAACCGAGGTTAATCTCACGATGGATACTCCGAGAAAAATTTTAGAGGAATTGCGACAAGTCTTTACCAAGATTGGTGGAAAAGACCAACAAATCGATCGCTCAGAGTTTAAGAAAGCTATGGGGCTGAAAGATGAATATTTTGCCGAGCGAATGTTTGCGATGTTTGATAACGATAAAAGTGGCGTTATAGACCTTGATGAATTTTTGAAAACAGTAGAGGAACTTGTCTTGGCAACTGAAGATCAGAAACTGAAATTTGCTTATCAATTGCACGACATAAACGGGGATGGCTCCATCGAAAAAGACGAAGTTTCTCACTTGATTGCTGCTAGCTTGAAGGAAAATAATTTAACCTTTCCGCCGGAACAAGTTACCGGTCTGGTTGACATTTTGTTTTTAGAAGCTGATACCGATAAAAGTGGCGAAATTTCTTTTGAAGAGTTCAAAGGTTTAATCGGAAAGCATCCCGATCTGCTTGAGGCGATGGCAGTTAGCCCGGTTAGCTGGTTAAAACCTCGCAAGCCAGACGACGCAATACCAGTTGCGCCCAAAGAGAAAAGGTCGCCAAAGGCGTACATCAAGCATTACATTCAAAACAACTGGGTCAAGATCGCTTTTTTGTCCCTCTATCTTATTGCCAATCTGGTTCTTTTCTTTGGGGCGGTCGATCGATATGCAAGTCAAGGCGCAAATGTGTACGTTCAAATTGCGCGGGGATGTGGCGCAGCGCTCAACTTCAACGGGGCATTAATCCTAATTCCCATGTTGCGGCATTTTATGACTTGGCTTCGCAAAACGAGGATCAACAACTATCTGCCGATAGATGAGGGCATCGAGTTTCACAAGCTCGTGGGTCAATTCATGTTTGCCTTTGCGATCGTCCATACGATCGCGCATTTTCTCAATTACACCACATTGCCGGTTCCCTTTGCACAAAGTCTTTTTGCAACGAAGGCTGGCTTGTCAGGATTTTTATTACTGCTAGTTTTCGCAATTATGTGGGTGACAGCGCAAGCTCCAATCCGCAAAGGCGGAAAATTTGCGCTTTTCTATACAGCTCATATGTTGTACGTCGTGTGGTTTGCCCTGGCGTTAGTTCACGGGCCAGTTTTTTGGCAGTGGGTGTTGTTACCTGTTGTGGGATTTGCGATCGAACTGGTTATTCGCCGGCAGAATACAAAAGAGCCTGCCTATGTAGTTAATGCCTCTTTACTCCCCTCCAAAGTTCTAGGTTTGGAAATTGCACGTCCGAAATCTTTCCACTATCAACCAGGGGACTACGTGTTTGTTAAATGTCCCAGTCTCTCCAAATATGAATGGCATCCATTCACAATTAGTAGCGCCCCCGAAATGCAGGATGTCTTATCTGTACACATACGCTCTGCGGGCAGTTGGACTGGAAAATTATATCAACTTTTCCGAGAACAGCACGAGCAATGGATACGGTCAGGTAATTCTAAATACGAGCCTGGAGTTCTTGTCCATTTAGATGGGCCCTATGGCACACCAAGTACCCATATCTTTGAATCTAAGTACGCTATTCTCATCGGTGCGGGTATTGGCGTAACTCCCTTTGCCTCTATTCTGAAAAGTATGCTGTACCGAAGCCAACACGGTTCTTCAGGAATGCGTTTGCAAAAGGTACATTTTTACTGGCTCAACCGAGAGCAAAAAGCATTTGAATGGTTTGTTGAACTCTTATCCAGAATCGAAGCCCAAGACACTAACAACTTATTTGACATTAATTTGTATTTGACAGGTGCCCAGCAAAAGTCAGATATGAAATCCAGCACCCTATTTGTGGCAATGGATTTGATGCATTCCCAAACACAGGTTGATTTGATTACAGGTTTAAAGAGCCGTACACAAACGGGTCGTCCAGACTGGGAGGAGATTTTTCAAGATGTAGCGCAGCAACACGCGCCCAATAAAGTTGACGTATATTTCTGCGGCCCTCCTGGACTCTCGGTACAATTGAGAAATCTCTGCCATAAATACGGCTTTGGCTATAGGAAAGAAAATTTCTAGCCAAACTTCTGGCAATTGATGCTTTTCAGCTAAAGTCATAAGTTTAGGACTTACACAGAAACGGGGGTTCTTTGACGTAAAATAGCCTTTATGGCTATTTCTCCCCGTCGAGAAACCCGGTTTATTTGAACTTTTGCGTAATTCCTGAACTTGCTCTCCGTCATCTCCCAAAAAACCTTACTTGAATATCGAAAAACGAGGAAAATATCCAATGAAATTTGACAAGTTTGTACTAGCACAAAATATGGCATTTTTAATAGCTATTCCCCCACAAAGTAATTTAGCCAAATTGCTCTCCTTTTGCTTAGCGACAAAAGCTAGACAAAAGACGAGCGGAACAGAAATCTTAAAAATAACCTGTGACCTAATGGAAAACCCATCTAATTTGCCCTATTGGACTCAAGACGTGATGGGACTCGATTTAGATTACAGCAGTGAAGAGTGGAAAGCTTTAGGAGAAATGGGCATCAACGATGCAGAGGAGTTTATGGCTACCCTGGGGCAAGAGTTGGAAAAATTGAGTTTGTAATATCTGGCCCTGGCGTCAGCAAAGAAACTCTCAGGTTTCAAACACTCTATCACAAGCATTCATTAGAGCGGGCTAGTTAAAAAACCCTGTCTAAAGACAAGGGAGCGTCAACTTTCAAGAGAGAAACAAAAATATGTCTTTAAATGTTGAACTTTTAGAGCAAAGTTTCGAGAAAATCAAACCTAGTGCTGATGAATTTGCCGCTAGCTTCTACGAAAAATTGTTTACAGCTCACCCAGAGTTGAAACCGCTGTTTGCCAAAACTGATATGGAAAAGCAACAGAAAAAGCTCATAAGTGCTCTGGTTTTAGTAGTAGAAAATCTCCGTTCTCCAGAGGCTTTAGGGCCAGTTCTCAACGCACTGGGAGGCAGACACATCGGTTATGGAGTAATTCCCAAATATTACCGTCCAGTTGGAGAAGCACTACTAAGTGCTTTTGAGCAGTATCTCCAGCAAGATTGGACTATGGAAGTCAAACAAGCATGGATCGATGCCTACGGCGCGATTACTGCTTTGATGTTAAAAGGGGGCGGTGTAGAAACTACACCTGAAGAAGTTCAATTAGAAACAGAGATAATCCCCGAAAAACAGGTAATTATAGCAGCTAATCACCAACTAGAATCCGTCCCAGAAAAAGAGCCCAAATTGGCCGTAGAGGTACTGGAAAGCAGTTTCGAGAAAATCAAACCTCGTGCAGATGAATTTGCCGCTCGCTTCTACGAAAACCTCTTCCTCGCTCACCCAGAATTTAAACCGCTGTTTGCCAATATCGATATAGAAAAGCAACAGAAAAAGCTCATAAATTCTTTGGTAGTGGTAGTAGAAAATCTCCGCTCTCCAGAAGCTTTAGGGCCAGTTCTCAACGCCTTGGGAGGCAGACACATCGGCTATGGGGTAATTCCCAAATATTATGAGCCAGTTGGAGCCGCACTGCTGATGGCTTTTGAGCAGTATCTCCAAGAAGATTGGACTCCCGAAGTAAAGGTGGCATGGACAGATGCCTACAAAGCAATTACAGGTTTGATGTTAAAAGGCGCAGGTGCAGATTCTTCACCAAATGTTGTCGCAGATAAAAAAGATGTCATCCACCATCAGCCACAAGAATCAAAAACACAATTACTGAACGAATCTAAGCCGCTCGCGCCACCAACCGAGGAACAGAAAAAGCCTTTAGTATCTATTCAGTTGGATGGTGAAATTATCCAAAAAATGCTCTCCAAAATAACTGATAGTTATCAGCAATTTCAAGGTCAATCATTCGTTCAGCGATTGGGTGAAGTTCTCAAAGGAATTTTAGAAAAATTCATTGATAATTTTTGGACGCAACCAGCCTGGTTAGTGGCTAGTGTTTCAGCCGTTCTGTTCATCATAATTTATGTGGGGGCGGATGATAATTCCCTGATTGGAGAGATTTTGGAGAGTGTTGATGCTCTCAGTCTTGTCGTTGCTTTAATTTTATTCATTAAGGAAGCACCCGATCGCAGAAAGCAATTTCATTACCAAGCTTGGAGTATAGTTGATGCAGCACACGGCGTAAAAGTTAGCTATGCCAGAATTCTGGCACTCCAAGATTTGAATGAGGATGGTGTTTCTCTTAGAGGTTTGGATGCGATTGGTGCGGAGTTAGTAGATATTAATCTTCCTCATGCCAATCTCAGTAAAGCCAATTTGAGGGAAAGCGACTTGAGTAATGCTAATTTGACTTATGCCAATTTAGATAATGCTAATATCAGTCATGTTAAACTTAGTGGTTCAAATTTAAGTCATGCAAAACTGAGTTTTGCTCGCTTGACTCAGGCTAATCTTAGTAGTGCGAATCTTAGTAAGGCTAATTTAATTTGTGCAGATTTGAGTAATGCGAACCTGAGTGGTGCAGATTTGAGAGATGCTAGTTTGAGTGGTGCCAACCTGAAGAGTGCCTACCTAACTGGTGCAAATCTAAAAGGTGCTAAAGTTAGCATTTCTGACCTGAGTGGTGCTTTGCTCGCAGGTGCTGTTATGCCTGATGGGTCGAAGTATAAGTCTCTGGAAGATGAGGCCACAAACAAATAAATTGATCCCAGCTTGTTTTTGACCTTCATGTCTGCTTTTCTACTCAAGCTGACGACACCGTGAGTAGAAAAGCTTTGGCTTACTGAAATGCGATCGCACGGGAGGACAGCGGTTGACCTGGAATCGTTTCATTGAAGTGCTGCTCGTGATAAGAAGGAAAATAGCAACATCTGTCTTAATATCCTCTATACTATTGCAGTTACGACTCAGAAGCTCCAGGAAACTGGCTTTCAAGTTCGTACTAAATGGTAGCGCGATCGCCTTCTATTCAATACTAAAGTGAGGTAAGCTCGCGCACTCGTTCATCACCAAAAACACCTCTTTCATAAAGGATAAACGTAATGAACCTCAGAACTTTTACCGATATCTCAAAATGGGGAATCTTACTCAAAATTCTTCCCCTAACACCGCTATTTTGCTTGGCAAAATGGATCGCTCATCAGATGCAGTGGGAAATTGGTAAGTTCGATAGTCAGATAGGTTCTCTGTTGGCGGCGGTAACGTTCATCTTGGCGTTTATGCTGAACGGGACGCTGACTGATTACCGTACCAGTGAAGATATGCCCGCGCAGATTGCGAATGCAGTTGAAACGATTCAAGATACGAATTTGTTCATTGCAGCCCGTCAGCCCGACTATAACCCAACCCTACTTACAGAAGGGTTAGTTGAGATCCTCCAATCAGTCCTACTCTGTTTGAAACAGAGTAAGCCATTCATCAGAGTTGAGAATGCTGTTACAATCCTCAATTCATCACTGGTTCCATTATCAAAGTTTTGCGAAGCTCCTTTGATGGCTCGCCTTCAAGGTGAACAGGCAAAGATTCGTCTTCTGATTGCCCGAATTCAAAGGATTCGCGATACCGACTTTCTGGCATCCGCCTATGGATTGCTGCATATCCTGATAATTGGCTCAAGTATTGCTTTGTTAATAACGCATACCGACGAGTATTATACCAATTTGATTATTTCAGGTTTTCTATTTACGTCATTCATGTATTTGTTGTTGCTCATCTACGACCTTGAGAATCCTTTTGAGTACAACGGAACATCTAGTGCGGATATTGATTTGTCATCTCTAGAGCAGTCGTACAATCAACTGCGTGAGGGGCTATTGAATGACGATGAGCCTAAAATACCTGTGTAACCAGTTAAGAGAGCTAAAGTCCAGCTAAGGCAGTTTATAGAGATGCTGGAAAGAGGCTTTAATCTTCAAGCATTAATTGACAACCTGTACAAGACGATCGACAATACTCATTGTAGCAAAGTGACTAAGGTAGAATTTACCGAGAGGTATAATCACAAAAAGAAAGCAAACAGGAACGGAAAAATTCCTATGCAATTACTTAAGCAGTTAAGTATAAAGACAAAACTCACAGTCATGTTGCTAGCAGTCAGCCTTTGCGCTATGCTCGCGAGCACCTATATATGCTCTAGCAGCGGGAAAGCTACTCTGACCGAAAAAGTCTTCAACCAATTAACCAGCCTTCGGGCTGCCAAAACTTATCAAATCCAAGATTATTTTGAAAGCCTTTACCACCACAGCCAAACCTTAAGCGAAGATTTGACAGTCGTGGGAGCCATGTAGGAGTTTAAGACAGCCTACCGCCAACTTGAATAATCAACAATACCAGCGGATTTTGAGGCAAAAATTGATACATACTACCGGACACAATTTCTAACCAAACTAACGCCAACGAACGATGGTTCGCCCGTTCTCGAATCCTACACGCCAAAAACAGCCGCGGCTCGTTAGTTGCAGTACCACTACATCGCTGCTAACCCCAACCCCGCTGGCAAGAAACTTCCCCTGGACAATCCTGGTGACGCCAGCGCTTACAGCCGCGCTCACGCCCGCTACCACCCTATTTTTCGCAATATAGTTGAAAAATACGGTTACTACGATATGTTTTTGATCGATAATGGGAATTTTCCCAAGCTCGTCGAAACCCTATTTTGGATATCTGTTATCTACGCCTGTCTCTCGCTGTTTAATGTGATTTTGTTTGAAGAAGCTGAGGCGAATACATGGCGGGCGCGGATGCCCAAACTGCCGATCGACCTTTCTAGGTTGTTTTTGGTGCTTGTGGGAAGCGCGATCGTGCTGGCGGCAGTGTGGGGTGCAGATTTGGCGGGTCTTGCTACGGGATTGGGCGTTAGCTCGATCGCGATCGGTTTGGCGCTTCAGGACACACTAGGCAGCATCATGTCGGGCATTGCGCTGCTTCTAGAACGCCCGTTCAGTGTGGGTGATTGGTTGCGAATTGGAGATATCGAAGGGCAGGTAATTGATATCAATTGGCGCTCTGTTCGCCTGCTAACTCTCCAGCGGCAGGTGATTATCGTTCCTCATCAGTTCATTGGAAAAGAAATAATTCATAATTACAGCCAACCAGAACGCATTTACAACCAACGTATCAATATTGGCTTTTCCTACGATAGCCCCCCTAACCTGGTGAAGCAGGTACTGCTAAGTACAGCTTTGGCTACACAGGGGATATTAGCCGAACCCGAACCTGAGAGCAAAACTACATCCTATGATGAGACTGCAATTATCTATGAGGTGGAGTTTTTTATCGAAAACTTTGAAGATGTGGAGCTGATACTCGATCGATTTATGACGCGCGTCTGGTACGCAGCGCAGCGAAACAACCTGACGCTATATCGCTACCGATACTCCTATGCTGTGGAAGCTCCTGATAAGGCAGATAGCGCTTCAAGTAAGTTAGCCCAAAGCCTGCACTCAATTCCCGGATTTATGCCTTATGCTCGTGAGCCAAAAAATTTGGATGACTTAACTAAGGGAACTATTTTACAGAAGTTTGGTGCGGGAGAGAAAGTCATCCGGCAGGGCGAGCCTGGTAATGCTTTGTACATTATCATTGCGGGTCAGGCTAAGGTAACAGTCACGAACAAGTTGGGCATGGAGTTGGAGGTAATGACTATCTTGAGTGGTGAGTTTTTTGGCGAGATGGCGCTGTTTAGCGGGGAACCGAGTCCGGTATCGGTTGTCGCCGTTGACGATTTGCAAGTTCTTGTCGTCTACTCAGATGCTGTAAATACGATGATTGAACGTCAACCAAGCTTGGGGCGCGAGATCGGTCAAATTATCGAAGCGCGAAGCAAAGCGGTAAGTATGGCCGCGCAGGCAGATGTTTCGTCAAATGCTAAGGTTGATTCCCTATGAGGATGATGAAAGTGTTCATATTGTGGCAATTTTACAATTCTTGGGGCTGGTGAAAAAGCACGGTCTATGACGGTGCAAAGTATAACGAATCACAGCCGCCTCTGCAATACCGGAGAAAGGTCAAGCCTAAAATATCCTTACAGGGAACTGCATTTGCGAAGCCCAGAGACCGTCAATCTTTGCAATCAATTCACTTCCCGCCCAGAGAAAAGTTTGAGTGATGAGGTTTTGCGCCTCAATATTCACGCCACCCAAAATTACGTCAGTGTCTGCATTAAAGTTAACAATCTTGGCATAATCATTTCCGCCAGCAACTGAGTACCAATTTCTTGTATTATCACCAATATAAAATGTGTTAAGAGATTGACCGCTGTTGCCGATTAAAGTATCTACCTCAGCACTAGACAAACTGTTGTTTTCTGAACCTCTTAATATATTCAGACCGGCACCACCTCCGAGAGTGTCGTTTCCAGAACCACCAAACAAGAGATTAGTGCCGTTTCCACCAGTGAGATAATCATTACCCTCATCACCGCGAATGGTATTCCTGCCATTTCCGCCATTGATGTTGTCATTTCCAGCCCCGCCAGAGATGGTGTCATTCCCAGTGCCAGCAGTGATAAAATCACCACCCGCCTCACCAAAGATCAGATTATTTCCATCTCCGCCACCAAGGGCGTCAACTCCATTCCCCCCAGAGATGATGTCATTACCAGTGCCAGCAGAGACAATATCGTCCCCATCCCCAAAATAATAAGTATGGTTGCCGTTGTTGTTGTAATATTTCCCAAAAATTCCCGTTCCCGTTAATACGTCGTTTCTGTTAGTCGCGTAGATGATTCGGTCATTTATCCCGCCATCAAGCTTAGCACCAACTAGAAACAAAGGATTATATTCAGTATCAACAGGAATCACTGCTTCATGCACTTGAGGAGAGACATTAAAATCCCCTTTATAAAAGTTTGGTCGAAATTGATGATCGGCCCGCGTGTCATTTAGACCCAGAATATTTGTGGCTAAACGAGAATTGCCACCTGCATCAGTTGTAACCAAATTTGTGAAGGCGGTGACGACACCGTTGTGTTGAGCAATTTGTTTCCCGATATCATTCGGATCGGTGCCGAAGTCAAACAGGAATGATTCCTGGGCAGTTCCAGCTTGAGCTTCATTTCCTGCTAAACTACTGATGCCATTAAAACTTCTTGAAACCGCAGCACCACCAAAATCTAAGCGTTTGATTGGATCGGGAGTTCCTCCATTCCTTACGTATCCATTTGATAAGTCAGTATCGAAGCCATTAGTTGTATCGTATGGACTTCTTTGCCTTGCTTGATTTGATGCTGGGTCAAGAGCTGTCACTGAGCCCACTTGACTTCCGTAGGTAGTGAAACTGGCAGCAAGATCGCTAGCAAGGTGAGCACCGAGACTATTACCAACAATATTGAGCGCTGCAGCGGGCATTCCCCACTCAAGAGCAAGTTTGTCTCGGATGGCTCTTGCCACTGGAGTAATCCACGAACCAGACCTGTAAAGGTCTCCAGCAGCGATCCCTAATGGTCCAATATTGAAGAACTTGGTTCCGCTCACTTGAGTCCAGTCAAGGGCTAAAACCGTATCGTTTGGGTTGGCATCCCTGATGGCTGCCGCCAGATTTGGATCGTAATAATCGGCAGGATTTGTGAAACCCGGAAGTAGCAGCCATACTTTTTGTCCGCTCCATTGCTCGGCAGAGGGAACGCCAAAGGGCGCGAGAATATTTATTTCACGCTCACTTGCACTATAAGCATTGCTAGGTGGGTTCTTAGTTTCGCCACCTGTTACCCGAAACTTAGTATCGATTACTGCCATTGTCCATTCCTCTCAAGTTAGGTTGTTAAAGATTATTTGTTTCTGTTGACTAACCCTTTCTAGACTTTCTCCACAGGTGAACTGCACCCAATCCTAAGAAAGCCAATAATGAGGCTAAGGGGGAGGAATTCTCCGGTACAGGAGTAGGTTCGTTGGTTGTTTCTAAGGTCACAGTTCCGTCACCTCCATAAGTTCCATTTCGCAAGGCGTAACGAAATAGCTTGGGATCTAAGAACCCAAATGCGTCATTTCCAGATTCAGAAAAAACTTGGAAAGCAAATTGAGTGGGAATTCCGTTTTCAAAGAGCAAACTTGGAAAATTAGGAAATTCGAGATCGTCACTTGCCCTATAGGTAACAGGAGTTAATCCTGTGGCAAAGTCCACAAATCTAAAGTTGAGAGACAGCAGTCCCGCTAGATCGCCATTTCCACCATTTATGGTCATGAACTCGGAGCCTACTTTGGTCAGATGTGTATCGTCGTAGGTAAAGTCACCTGTGTAGACACCCGCGAAGTCGCCCCTAGTTATATCAACCCTGATTGTGCCTCCTATTGTGGCTGCCATAGCGGTCGCTCCTCCAAATATGGATATTAAATATGTTCCCAGGATAGCGGTCAGTCCATATTTTATGTTCATTGGATATTCCTGTTTTGAAAGGCTTGACCCACAGCAGTGAGTTTGTTTTCGTCTGTAGCAGCAATTAACGAAAACAACATCTTGAGGTACAGATTAAAGCTTGCTAGCGGTATTGTAAACCCGTAAAATTACTAGAGTTTCCGAGGCGAAATTAGGTATCCGCTCAATAATTCGGGGCGGACTACCCACTCAGGAACGATTTTGCGTCCTTTGAGGTGCATCGTTGAGCGATTTACCCCGGATTATTGAGCGGATACGAAATTAGGATATATTGTGAAAATCTCAGTAATTATATCTACGCCCTGCTTCAAGTTAAGTTAGTAAAGATGATTAGTTGTTTCTCTTTCTCGACTTTCTCCACAAGTGAACTCCACCCAAGCCCAAAAAGGCTAACAATGAGGCGAAGGGGGAGGCGTTCTCTGGTACAGGAGTAGGTTCAGTAGTAGGTTCAGTAATTTCTAAGATCACACTCCCATCACCTCCAATAGTTCCATTTCGCAAGGCGAAATTAAATGACCTGGGATCTCCAAACATAAGTCCATCATTTCCAGATGTAGAAAAAAGTTGGAAGGCAAATTGAGTGGGAATTCCGTTCTCTAAATACAAAAGTGGATAGTCTGGAAATTCATCAACATCATCGGCTGTGTAGGTGACAGGATTTAAGCCAGTAGCAAAGTCCAGAAATCTAAAGTTCATAGATAACAGTCCCGGTATAATTCCATTTCCACCACCACCATTTATGGTCATTAATTCTGTGCCGACTTTGGTCAGATGTGTATCGTCGTAGGCAAAGTCACCTGTGTAGACACCCGCGAAGTCGCCCCTAGTTATATCAACCCTGATTGTGCCTCCTATTGTGGCTGCCATAGCGGTCGCTCCTCCAAATGTGGATATTAAATATGTTCCCAGGATAGCGGTCAGTCCATATTTTATGTTCATTAGATATTCCTGTTTTGAAAGGCTTGACCCACGGCAGTGAGTTTGTTTTCGTGTGTAGCAGCAATTAACGAAAACAACATCTTGAGATACAGATTAAAGCTGACTCGCGGTATTGTAAATCGGTAAATTTACTAGATTTTTTGCCAAAATAACTAAATACTTTAAAAGTCTAAGTAATTCTATCTAAGCCCAGCTTCAAGTTATGTTGCTAAAGATGATTAATTGTTTGCCTTTCTCGACTTTCTCCACAGGTGAACCCCACCCAAGCCCAAAAAGGCCAACAATGAGGCGAAGGGGGAGGCGTTCTCCGGTACAGGAGTAGGTTCAGTAGTAGGTTCAGTAATTTCTAAGGTCACACTCCCATCACCTCCAATAGTTCCATTTCGCAAGGCGAAATTAAATGACCTGGGATCTCCGAACATAAGTCCGTCATTTCCAGATGCAGAAAAAATTTGTAAGCCAAAATCAGTTGGAATTCCGTTCTCGAAAGCCAAAAGTGGATACTCTGGAAATTCATCAACATCATCGGCTGTGTAGGTGACAGGATTTAAGCCAGTAGCAAAGTCCAAAAATCTAAAGTTCATAGATAACAGTCCCGGTATAATTCCATTTCCACCACCACCATTTATGGTCATTAATTCTGTGCCGACTTTGGTCAGATGTGTATCGTCGTAGGCAAAGTCACCTGTGTAGACACCCGCGAAGTCGCCCCTAGTTATATCAACCCTGATTGTGCCTCCTATTGTGGCTGCCATAGCGGTCGCTCCTCCAAATGTGGATATTAAATATGTTCCCAGGATAGCGGTCAGTCCATATTTTATGTTCATTAAGATATTCCTGTTTTAAAAAGCTTCACCCACAACCGTGAGTTTGTTTTCGTCTGTAGCAGCAATTAACGAAAACAACATCTTGAGATACAGACTAAAGCTTTATAGCGGTATTGTAAGCCCGTAAATTTACTATAGTTTTTGAGCCAAAATTAGGATATATTGTGAAAATCTCAGTAATTATATCTACGCCCCGCTTCAATTTAGGTTGGTAAAGATGATTATTTGTTTCCCTTTCTCGACTTTCTCCCCAAGTGAACTCCACCCAAGCCCAAAAAAGCCAACAATGAGGCGAAGGGGGAGGCGTTCTCCGGTACGGGAGCAGGAGGAGATTCGTTAATTTCTAAGGTCACGATCCCCCAACCTGAAACAGTTCCATTTCGCAACACGAAAACAAATGCCGCAGGATCGACAAACATAAATCCGTTCTTTCCACCCCAAACTCCGAGATCGTTATTTCCAGCAAGAATACTATGCAAGCAAAATTGACTGGGAAGTCCGTTCTCGAAAGCTAAAACAGCACAGTTCGGGAAGTCTAAAACCTCATTTTCTGTATAGGTGACAAGAGTTGAGCCCTCCGCAAAGTCCAGAAATCTCAATTTAAAAGATAGCAGTCCCGGTCGATTTCCATTTGCACCACTAATATTCATGACCTCCGTGCCGATTTTGGTCAGGTGCGTATCGTCGTAGGAAAAGTCACCAGTGTAGACACCCGCTAATTTGGGATATTTGACGTTGACGTTGACGATGTTGATTTTGATTGTGCCTGTGATTTTAGCCATAAAGGTCGCTCCTCCTAATGTGGATATTAAATATGTTCCCAGGATAGCGGTCAGTCCATATTTTATGTTCATTAAATATTCCTGATTTAAAAGGCTTCACCCACAAGAGCGAGTTTGTTTTCGTCTGTAGCAGCAATTAACGAAAACAACATCTTGGGATACAGATTAAAGCTTTTTTGCCGTATTTGATACCGTAAATTTACTATAGTTTTTGAGGCGAAATTAGGATATATTGTGAAAATATCAGTCAAAAGAAACCGGGGTTTTCTCGAATTTACGGGCGGCAATCAAGTATTGTTGTAAAAAACCCGGTTTCTGTCGCCTCATGCTATAACTACCGACAAAAAAAACCGGGTTTTTCTCGAATTTACGGGCGGCAATCAAGTATTGTTGTAAAAAACCCGGTTTCTGGAGCCTCATGCTCACAACTCAAAAATGTCGATCGCCCAATGCCACTTTTTCTGGTAAAGTCGATCGCACATCTGCACTTTCTCAACCGCCAAATATCGCTGAAATTCCGGTTTTTCCAGGCCGCTGCGCCACATTACCAGAGCATCTTCTCCGGTGTCTTCGTAGTATCGTTTGCGCCGTCCAGCCTCTTTAAAACCAAACTTTTTGTACAGGGAAACAGCCGCTAAATTAGAATCCCGCACCTCTAAAGTCGATCGCTCTAATTGCCTGTCACAAGCCGATTTTAGCAAAGCCAAAAGCAGAGCTTGTCCCAAACCCTGACCTTGAAACTGAGGATGAATTGCCAGCATTATAATGTGAGCTTCTTCTAAAATTGCCCACAAACAACCGATACCAATGAGAGTTGGGGGAATCTGTAGGGGCGGTGTCTCCGTGCCCGCCCGGTTTGGAGCTGATTCACAGTCGTCAGTTTCCCACGTCCAAAGACCTAATAAATCGCTGTTAGGACTGTCTAACTCGCGCCTGTAGCCTTCGATCGCCCAAAGTCCGCCAAAACAAAGTCGATCGAGTTCGACTGCACTGTTGAGGTGTTCTGCCGCGAGATGTTTAATTTGTAGAAAACGCACAGCCGATTTTAAATTTTAGATTTTAGATTTTAGATTTGATAATTACTCACTGCAAGGATGCTCCAGTTCGATCGAGTCTCAGTCAGTCAGCCTGCTTGCGGAATGAATCTGGGGGCAACTGACCCAATTGCTTGCCGTCAATTGTACACTGGGAAAGACCGTAAGGATAGTTATTGCGCGATGGTATCAACTCAATCTTTCGGGGTGGAATCGGGACTTAAGTATCTGTCTGAGTCTCAACAAGCTCTGCAAACTCGATCGCCCAATCAAGAACTGTTACCGCTGACAGCCAGTGTTAACAGCAGCGATCGGTTAGAAATCGGAGGCTGCGAGGTGACAGCTTTGGTGGAGCAATTTGGCTCGCCGTTGTATATTTTAGACGAAGAAACGCTGCGGGCGGCCTGTACCCAGTACCGGGATGCTTTCGGGCGTTACTATCCGGGCGAATCTCAAGTGCTCTATGCTTCTAAAGCTTGGAGCTGTTTGGCAGTTTGCGCGATCGCAGCTTCGGAAGGTTTAGGCATAGATGTGGTATCAGCCGGAGAAATCTACACTGCACTGCAAGCCGGCGTGGGCCCCGACAAAATCTACTTCCACGGTAACAACAAGTCCCGCGAGGAACTGCGGCTAGCTGTCGAAAGCGGCTGCATTACTGTAGCCGACAATTGGCGGGATTTAGAGACTCTAGCAGAGTTGGGAGAATTGGGTGTCCGCAGCCTCACAGGTGGGCCGACACGAGTTATGGTGAGGTTTACTCCTGGAATTGAGTGTCACACCCACGAGTACATTCAGACGGGTCAAATCGACAGTAAATTTGGCTTTGATCCCAACTCGCTCGATGAAGTTTTTAAATTTATCAGCCAACAGCCGTCGTTATTTTGCGTGGGAGTGCACGCTCACATCGGCTCTCAGATTTTTGAACTGCAACCCCATGACGATTTAGCTGAAGTCATAATTCAGGCCTTGACAAAAGCACAGAGTTATGGTTTACCAGCAACAGAAATTAATATTGGCGGGGGGTTGGGCATTCGCTATACTGAAGCGGACGATCCTCCCAGCATTGAAGATTGGGCTCGTACAATTTGCTCCGCAGTGGTAGCAGCTTGCGAGCGGCAGCAATTGCCCTTACCAAAATTGCTTTGCGAACCGGGTCGATCGCTCGTCGGTACAGCCTGCGTCACTGCTTATACTGTTGGCTCTCAAAAAGTCATTCCGGAAATGCGGACGTATTTAGCTGTGGATGGAGGTATGTCGGACAATCCGCGTCCTATTACCTACCAATCAGTTTATCGAGTCCTCGCAGCCGGTAAAATGTCCGCTCCCTTAACGGAAACAGTGACAATTGCTGGGAAACACTGCGAGTCAGGCGATGTTCTGATTAAAGATGCCAAATTGCCAGAGTGTCATGCCGGAGATGTCCTCGCGGTTACGGCCACAGGGGCATACAATTACAGCATGGCTTCTAACTACAACCGAGTACCGAGACCGGCAGCGGTTTTAGTGAGAAATGGGGAAGTTAACACGATTATACAGCGGGAAACTTACCAGGATATGCTGAGGCTTGACCGCCTTCCTGAACGACTCGGAGCTCCAAAGTAAAAACTTAGAAGTTAAAAGTTAAAAGTTAAAAGAAAGACAATCCATGTTTACTTAGTGACGATTGCTTTTTCACTTTTAACTTTTGCCTTGTTCAGTCACGCGATTGGATTGACACTCCCCGGTCTAAAAACACGGGGATTTTCAGCGTATTCCTTATAAAAACTGTTCATGGTTCACGGGTTCGAGTGCATCACGGTTCGCGGTTCACAGGCGGTAGCGTTCGATGAACCATGAACAATCAACAATCTGGCTTTGACTTGGCCCTCGTTAAGTCCTTATTGATTCAAGGGATCGATATTGGACTGGTTTTTGCCCTTGCGTATTTGGTGCTCGTCATTGTTGGCGAGCGCAGAACGCTGTGGATGGTACGGGGATTTATCATTTTGATGCTGGCGGCGGCGGTGAGCAACTGGGCTGGATTGAGGCTGTTGCACGTTGCCCTCAACAGCTTGGTGACTGGTTCGGCTGTCGCAATGGCGGTAATATTGCAGTCGGAGTTTCGCCGATTTCTGGAACAATTGGGTCGGGGGGAATTTCGGCAATTGTTTGGACGCGATCGCCGACCAAATCCCGAACCGGACAGCGTAATAGATGAAATTGTGGACGCAGTAAAAGAACTTTCGCAAAACCGCACGGGCGCTTTACTAATTATAGAAACAGATTCTCCGATCGACGATCGGGATTTTTCGGTGCCGGGATTAAAGCTAAATGCTGAAGTTTCTAAAGAATTGTTGCAGACTATCTTTCAGCCGCAAACTTTGCTGCACGACGGAGCTGTTTTGATTCGAGGTTCGCGGATCGTGTCGGCGGGGGTAATTTTGCCTTTGTCCGATCGCACGGCGTCGCGGCAGTTGGGAACCCGCCACCGGGCGGCGATGGGGATTACGGAACGGGTGCAAGCTTGCGTGTGCGTGGTGGTGTCCGAGGAAACGGGTTCTATTTCTTTAGCCCAGATGGGACTTTTAAATCGACCTTTGACTAGCAACAAACTTAAGGAATTGCTGGAAGCAAAGCTGTTTCCGTCCGAGGGAGAAAGAGTTGTGGCTCCAATTCCGATCGGCAATCTCGGACGCCAGATAGGATTGAAGGGAGTGACGCTATTAAAACGGATACTGCGCCGTTAGTCGGGTAATCGGGAGAAACCATGAGTCAAGGAATTTGCTTGGAAAAGTTGCCGGAGGATCTGCAACAAGAACTACTGCCTAAGCACATAGCAGTGATTATGGACGGGAACGGGCGCTGGGCTAAGAAGAGGGGGTTGCCGCGGATTGCGGGACACCGCCGAGGAGCTAGCACTCTGAAGGAACTGCTGCGCTGCTGCAAAGATTGGGGGATTCCAGCTTTAACGGCCTATGCTTTTTCGACGGAGAATTGGGGGCGGCCGGCCGGAGAGGTGGATTTTTTAATGAGTTTGTTTGAGGGTAAGCTGCGGCAAGAATTGCGGGAGATGGTGGACGAGGACGTGCAAATTCAATTTATGGGGAATTTGCAGGCTTTGCCGAAGTCTTTGCAGGCGGAAATCGAGCGTTCTGTAACGGCAACTCAGCACAATCAGGGGATTTTGTTTACCGTGGCGACGAATTACGGGGGGCGTCAGGAGATTGTACAAGCTTGTCGGGCGATCGCCACTCAGGTGAAAGAGGGCAAGTTGCAGCCGGAGGAGATTGATGAGGTTTTATTTAAACGCTATTTGTATACTGCTGATGTTTGTGACCCGGATTTGCTGATCCGGACGAGCGGGGAAATGCGGTTGAGCAATTTTTTACTATGGCAAATGGCTTATTCGGAAATTTACATTACTGAGACGCTGTGGCCGGATTTTGATCGATCGGAGTTTCACCGCGCTTTGTCTGATTATCAGAAGCGCAGCCGCCGATTTGGCAAAGTCTAACGATTTTGGATTTGGGATTTTAGATTTTTTGGTTGATTTTTCAGTTTCCAAGTAGGTCATCTCCTGCTCAACATAACGATTTTAGATTTTAAATTGGAGGACAAATCTAAAATCTAAAATCTAAAATCTAAAATCCAATTAGGGGCCGGAGAAAACGGCCGCTTCAATGTCCTGACGCGAGAGGGAGTATTTGAATGCTCGCTGAATGTCTTGGCCGTCGTTTCCGGCATTGATGTAGCGGATGGTGAGTTGGTCGATATCGAGGGAGAGTTCTGCTTTCCAGGTAGGTCGATCGATCTGCCAGCAGTGGAGTTCTCGCCGATCTTGCTGGCAGCCGCGGCTTTTTAGCCACTGCTCGATTTCCGGGAGTGGGTGGTTGTACAAAGGAGTGTCAGCGGAAGGAAGAGTCATGGGATTTTAGATTTTAGATTTTAGATTTTAGATTGGGGATTTCGGATTGAGGATTGCCGATTTTAGATTGGAGATTTGGGATTTGAGGCTTTAATTGCCGCGAATTAAGCCGATCGCGATCGCCAGTACCAAACATCCGATTAAGCTAGCTCCCATGATAAACAGAGCGAAAATTTCTCCGGGGGAAAGAGGTCGATCCGTGGGATCTAGGTAAGCGGAGTTGGAAGTTTTTTTGCCCGATCCCGAAACCGGAGTATTGAAGCCTGGGGGCGACTGAATCACGTTCAGGCGAGAATAGCCTATTTTGAGGTCGTAGGCGAGGCGACGTTCTGGGTTGCTGAGGGTGGCGTAGGCGTTGTTGAGCTGCTGAAATTTGGCGGTGGCGACTGCGGGCGGCAGCTCGGTGGTATCGGGATGGTAGAGTTTGCTCAGTTCCCGGTACGATCGCCGAATTTCGATCGCCGATGCGGAAGGATGCAGCCCTAACAAGCCGTAGTAACTAGAACCCAAGGGGGTTTTGCCGGGTATTTTCTGACTTTGGTTTTGTGCAGTTCCCTCGTTAAGAGTCACCTCAGCGCCTCTGGGCTTGTTGTTTATAATTTTTGATTATTTTAGAGCAGATTTGAGGGTAGCGCCACTATCTGCGATGTCGAGGGGTTGAGGGTGGGCGATCGGCTCAAGGTACGATCGCCCACTTTAAACTATGAATTGGTCGATCGCAAATTTTGGACATCCTCAACGCTAAGCCCCGTAACTTGGGCGATCGTGGCATTATCTAGCTGTGAAAGTAATTGTCGGGCGATCGCGATCGCCTTTTCTCGCTTTCCTTGTTCTATGCCTTGTTCTATGCCTTGTTCTATGCCGTCTTGAACAGCCTTAATAATTGCTCCCTGTTGGTCATAAATAAACTGTTCTCTTCTATCCAAATCTTCCACTTCGTCTCTGCTCAAACTGGCTTGATTCGCAATATTAAAAGCTTCATGTATTTCTGGTATGCTATCCATTGTTTCTGGAACCGATGTCAGACTTCTCGCATTTTTCATAAAATAAATCCATTTGTCTGCTAAAGTTTCAAGTTCCTCCTGTCCTTTGGTAAACTTCGGCAACTCTACAAACACTAAATCCAGATCGTTTTCGGGATACGTAAAGTTTTTCTTGACTTCTTTGAACACAAATCGGGAAATAAATTCGGGGCTATTAGGAAACATTTCAAAATCCGTAATAGTCAAAGCAATCACTGGCTTCAGCAATCGATAGCCTTGGGCTGCTTCCAATTGAAAAGCGTAAGTCTTCGCTGCATTGTACAAAACTCGCTTGCCAAAAGACTGGACGTTGAGCACTTGCATTTCAATAATTACTAAAGTGCCGTCGCTAAGTTGGGCTTTCACATCCAGATAACTATCTTTTAAGCCTTCTAGTTTGGGCGGCAGATTTGGGTTGATAATTTCTAAGTCTTGGATGGTGGGATTGCCTTCATAAATTAGAGCGTTGAGAAAGCTAATTAGAATATCTTTGCTTTCTGAGGAACCGAATATTTTTTTGAAGGCATAATCCGTTTTCGGGTTGATAAATATCATAGTTGTCAGATTTAGCTTTAAGGCGATCGGTTTGGTGGCGAAGCAACGGGATTTGAGATCCGTCAAACGGCTGATTTTGTTTCAGGTAATGGTTTGACATTTTCCGGCAAATGTGCATTGGCGATCGCCAGCACAGGCTCATCGTCCCTGTGTTCGCCGTCGGTGGGGAGTTGGCAAGAAATCAACTCTGTGACGATGCGATCGCCCAAAACATCTTCCCAATCTTGCAACTGTTCTCTGGCTTTGATCGGTGTATTGACAGCCACGTCTACGCCCATTTGCTGAAGGTTGAGGCTGTGGGCTGTCGATCGGCGGTTGACCCACTCCACCAGCCAAACGCTCAATCCGACGGCTGCCATCAAAGGCAAGACAATCCGATAATCGCGGGTTAATTCAAACATCAACAGGATGGCTGTCAGCGGTGCTCTGGCGCTGCCGGCGAGGACGGCGGCCATTCCCACCATTGCGTAGGCGGCAGGGCCAGCGACTCGATCGCTCATTGCCGGCAGCATTTCCAAAAACAGGCCATAAGCCGAACCCAGGGAAGCTCCCAAAAACATCGCCGGAGCGAAGATGCCGCCAACTAAACCACTGCCGAGGCTGATTGCTGTCATCGCCAGTTTGACAAACAGCAGCAGCAGTAGCAAAGGCAAGGAAAATTTAACATCTTGGAGCATTGCTTGGACTGTTTCGTAGCCGACACCCAAAATTTGAGGCAATTGCAGGGCGACTAAGCCGACTGCGGCCCCGCCGACGATCGGGTGAAGCGGCCGGGGCAGTCGTCCGAGCCAAGCAAATCCTCGGACTTTTCCTTGAAAACAGCCCTCGGCCAATTGAATTGCTTCTGTGTAGGCTAGAGACACTCCGCTCGCTAAAATTCCCAATCCCATGTACAGAGGCAGTTCTAGGGGGCTGCGGACATCGTAGACTGGCAAAGAAAAGGCCGGCTGAGCTCCCAAGCAGATTTGAGCGATGAGCGCCGAAACTACCGCCGAGAGCAAGACAACGCTGACTGACGAAGTGGCGAAGGTGCTGCCGAGCACGACTTCTAAGGCAAAGAAGACTCCGGCGATGGGAGAGTTAAACCCGGCCGATAAACCTGCTGCTGCTCCCGCGCCCAGGAGCAAGCGCTGCCGTTCTGGCGAGAGCTGCAAAACTTGAGCCAGCAGCATTCCAAAATTAGCGCCGATTTCGACGCTGGGGGCTTCCGGGCCGAGGGAGGCGCCGGTGCCGAGGGAAACTGAGGCTGCCACCATTTTGGTGATGGGTTTGAGGGGGGAGAGTTCTTGCAGGCCGCGGGTGGCTGCAATTAAGGAAGACATATTCGGGCCAAAGTCCCGAAACCGCCACCGCATCAGCCCGATGATGACTCCGCCGAGGGTGGGAATGCAGGCTAGCGTCCAAGAGCCTTTCGAGGCGATCGCCCCCATGAAGTCTTCCAGCATCAGGCTGTGGATGAAGTGGATGAGGTAGTGAAAGGTGACGACGCCTGCACCCGTAACTCCCCCGATGACTAGGGAGAGGATGAGCAGGAGGGTTTCTGGGCTGGGGTGCAGGCGGTTGAATAGCGGGCTTAGGCGGGAGGCTTGGGGAGTTGCTGCGGTTGGCCCGGGTGGCTGCAGATCCACAGGAGGGATGGCTCTCATTTAGCGGTTAATTCTTCGGTGAGAAGTTATATAATATTACAATTTATTTCTTATTTTCATTTTGAGTGATTTTAGGGGAATTGACAACTTATATTAAGGCGTATTTTAGGGTAAATTTTTGGGGCTGGCTGCTGGGGTGGAATGACTGATTCTGAGGAGCGGCGGATTTGGCGTGATTGTATACTCACTTACATTCAAACTTAGATACACTCTCGCAATCATCCTAATTAACTATATTTATAGTTTTGGCGCTTAGGTCGATCGGCTCAGTGAACGGGTCATATCATATAACTCAGTGCAAAACAACTTTCAAATTAAAGAATTGGCGATTGGATATTATACCTGACAACCACAAATCTCAAACCACAAATCTCCTATCTCCAATTTTAAATCCCTCGTTCGCGCATAATATCACATCGGTTGTTGATTGGGCGGGATTCTTGGTCTGGGTTTGGCGATCGACATTAGCGGATCGCCGATGGTGGCGACTTTCCAGGGAGGGGATTCTAGCTGGCGTGCTGCGATTAAAAAGGGTGATCCTCGCTTTAGGCGATCGACCATTAATTTAGGTGGAATAAATGCAGATAAAAAAGGTTCGTGGACGCTGCCAACATATGCGTAAGCACCATTCTCTAGCCACCTTCCGGCAACGGTGTTTGTGTCATCTGGCGCTGCTGCTGACCAACTGTGGATCATGTGGATTGCTGCGGGAAATAGAAGTTTTGGTATATCTTCAACTAAAGCGTCGCCGTTGCCGACTTGGAATGATTTTGGATAGCCTTTGGAATTCATTAATATTAAGTCAAATGTCCACGGTTTTGAGGCTAAACTCCTCCACTTTTCCAGGGTAGATTCTGGTTGCTGCACTACTTGGACATTTAAACCTATGCTTTTTAGTCCGCTAGCTGCTTCCTCCATTTCATATTTTGCCCAATTTCCTTCCTTGGGGTAACTGTCATAAAGCATGGCTGTTTGGCTGTCTAAAAATATGGCACACATGGCTTGATAGATCGATCGCACCTCGGAACCGTAAATCCAGCCAACAGCCGCCCAGCGTTCGCCGTTGGGGTGTCTTCCCAAACCGTCGGTAACGGCTAGTTGTTCGTCTGGTTTTTCAGGAGATTGATATTTGACTGCTAGTTGGCGTACAATGGTTATTGTGTCGATCGGGTCTGCGAGTTGAGAATAAAAAAATCCGGTTGATTCGACAGCTTTTGTAACTGCTAGTTGCAGAGTTTTCCACTGTGTGTTATTGAGGGTATCGTTGGGTTTTCCGAAGTTGCCTTCGAGAAATACTAAAGGTTGGCCGTGAGCGGCTGCTAAGGCAACTGCTGCTGAGCGTGCGGGGTCGTTTTCTGATGTGATTACTACTCCTGGGGGTTCCCAGCCGAGTTGCGTCCATTTTGCTTTTAAGGTTGGAGTATCCGTGGCATTCCAGGCTGCTGCTGCGGCGTTCAGCATTAATTGCTGGAGTTTTTGATTTTTTGGCAGTTGCTGTTTTATACTTGGCAAACGGACTATTTCTTCGGGTTGAAAGCGCTGCAAAAACATGGGCGCATATTTTTTGTCTTCGATGAGAATAGGCCAGTTTCCTTTGAGATTCCATTTTTGGATTGCTGCTAAGAATGTGGCTTCGTCGGGTACTAAAACTACGCGGTTGACTGTTGGTATATTTTCGCGGAGGATGCCGGCTCGGAGGCCTGTTTGAATTGGCCAGGGTTCTTGTTTGGCTGAGGCGGGAAGTTGAAAGGGTTTTTTGAAAAGGCGATCGCATCCGACACCCATTATTGCTAAGCTTACAATAAGTGCGATCGTCAGGAATTTAAATTTAAACTGTTTTTTCATAGGGGCTGGGGAAGGAAGGAACTAGGTTATAAATACGAACAATTATCGAAATATTTTTAGGGGACTGCAAGCAGATGTTTAGAGGTGCGGGGCAAAGTAAGATTGTAAGTGCGATCGGGCTGGTAACTTTTAGTATTATTGCCTTAGCAACTACAGGTTTAATAATTTTCGCAGCGAACCGTTCGTCAGTCAAGCATCAAGTCCGGCAATTGCTGACAGCGAGGGAATGTCAAGGTTGCAATCTTTCCGGGGCGAATTTGAGCGAAGTTTTTCTGGAAGGCGTCAATTTAGAAAAAGCCAACCTGAAAGATGCCAATTTGTGGAGCGCGCATTTGGTAAACGCTAACTTGAAACAGGCAAATTTGGCTGGGGTTTACCTGATAAGCAGCAATTTGGCTGGGGCAAATTTGGAGGGAAGCAATTTAGAAAATGCGTTTTTAGAGGATGCTTATTTGGGAGGGAGTAATTTGAGAAATGCTAACTTAACAGGTGCTTTTATGAAAGGTGTTTTTTTGGTAACTGCTGACTTGGAGGGGGCGAATTTGGAGGGGGCTAATCTGTGGATGGCTAATTTGGAAAGTGCTAATTTGAAGGGTGCTAATCTGAGAAATGCTTTGCTGTTGGATACTAATTTGGCAGGGGCGAATTTAAAGGGTGCGGTGATGCCTGATGGTACGCGGCAGGAATGAAAGTCAGTTGACAGTTGTCAGTTGACAGTTGACAGTTGACAGTTGATAGTTGATAGTTGACTCCGAAAGCAGTCATTAGTCAGTAGTCATCAGTCATTAGCATTAGTCAGGAGAAAGAGCGATCGCGCCTGCAACCTTCATTTCCCGTTATTTGGTGAGGGAATGAAGGGGTGATGAGGTGCGATCGCCATTCTAATAGCTAGCAGTTTGGTGTATTGTTGGCGATCGAGCTGATGGAGCACGTGAGGGCGATCGTTGAGCAACATGATAACTCCAACAATATCTTGTTGTCAGCGTGCGTCAAAGGGGTAGCGAGGAACGAACGGACTGTAGGCGGTCGGGTGCAGCGCCTTGTTGTGTTGTTGTCATTGGCGTTTTGCAGGCTGAACTCGCAACTTAATAATCTAAACTTATTAACTTAGGCTCACCGTTCGACGGACTTAATAATTTCAATGAGTTTGAATCGTTCACAATACAAAAGCATATCTGGCGCGTATTTGCCTTGTCGCTCGTAATAGTTGCGATAACCTGCCCTCCACGAAGAAAGAGTTCGATCATCTTCACCACTATCATAAGCAAACGCTTCATCAACCTCATCGTAGCGGAGTAGTCGGAGTTCTACGGTCTCGATTATGGCAACAGGCGAACCTTCCCCATCCAACACCACGTGCTTTTGCCCCACTTGTGTTTGCTGGCCTTCACTCTGATGCCACGAGCTGCCCGTTTTCACCCCGCCAATGACTAAAAGTGCCAATTCATCTGCCATTTGCGGCGTATCGCCAAAAGAGAACTGGTTAAGTTTTGACCACCATTGCTCGCTCATAGCTATCCTTGTAACGAATTTGTCCGCTCGCTTCTGTCACGCTGCGCGCAACAACACAACTTATAATAGTGTCGCAGATGCGGTACAACGCTCTTCATAGTCGGCTTATCCTGCACATCTGCGGTTTAACTCCGAACAGTCTGAACACCTTCTGCTCTGCCTTAACTCAAAGAATAAACCTCTTCGATCGCCCTGCCGGTGAGAAAAAGTAACCATCTTTTGTAAACTTATATAAATTACCTCGATCGCCCTGCCGGTGAGAAAAAGTAACCATCTTTTGTAAACTTGCGTAAATCCACTCGATCGCCCCGCCGATGAGAAAAAGTGACAAGCTTTTTTAAACTTGCGTAAATTCCCCGATAGATTTTAGATTTTAGATTTCACCTCATCCCAAATCCGTTAAATACCCCTCTTATTTCTTAGTGCCCCTCTGCTGGGACTTCGTATGTGTAGACGCGGTTTCAACCGCCGATGCAACAACAAATTATGTATTGGATTGCAATTAATCAAGAAAGAGCGACTCCTGCGAATTTAAAAGCAGAAATTTTACCCAAAGTTTCGGGCCGACAACTGATGGAAGCATTGGAATCCCTAGCGGAGCGATCGCTCAATTATACCTCATCAACAAGTTTAATGCTACAACCTGCGATCGCCGAGTATGTTAGAGAACGATTGCTCGAAAAGTAGCTCTAAATGGGTCTTTTTAAGGGGGATTTAGGGGGCTCTAGACTCAGGTAAAAACGATACAGAAATCAAAACTGATTCATTGGCGAGCGCCAACTACGGGCGATCGAACTTTTAATAAATGCCCGGAATTAGTTTTTTTACTCGCTGGCGGTACTCTGAATAGGCTGGATATTTTTTGGTTAACCAGGTTTCTTCTCGGTTGGCTTTGATCTCGAAAAGTATTATTAATAGTGCGCTGGCTATTAAGTGGGATATGCTCATTTGAAAAAGTGTCCAGCCGAGGGCTGCTAAAATTAAGCCGCTGTATAATGGATGCCGCACTATTCCGTAAATGCCTGTTTGGACTAATTCTCCGTCTTCTCTGGGATATGGTAAAGGTGTGAGGTTTTTTCCTAAGTCTATCAATCCTTTGATGATGAAAATTAATCCGGTTAAGCCGAGAATACTGGCCATAAACCAGATAATATAAAGTAAGTGAGTTGATTGAATTTTTAATCCTGGCAGTTGATAAACTGGTAAGATTACAAATCCTGTGAGCAATCCTCCTTGAAGCAAAACTAAATATTCGCCGCGGCTGTTATTGCGCCAGCCTTCGCGCGTGAAGCCCCAGTCAGTTAAGATTTTCATAATTGAAGGAAGAGGGAAGGCACGACACTGATTTTGACACGGATACACGGATTAATTATCGAAGGTGAAGAATCGGAAGAAGGAAGTGAACTGTAGGTTGGGTAGACCGAAGTAAAAACAACCTACAGTCAACAGTCAACAGTCAACAATTAACAAATTTATTCTCGCCAGGGACGAGTCATTAGTTCTAGTTGATTGACTTCATCTTGGCTCAAATTCCAGCCTAATGCGCCTGCGTTTTCTTGGGCTTGTTTGGCGTTTTTGGCGCCGGGAATGGGGATGACTCCGTTTTGGCATATCAACCAGTTTAGGGCAACTTGGGCGGGTGTGCGATCGCGCTTTCTGCCCATTTTCCGCAGAGTGGACATGACTAATTCAATTTTTTCGAGGCCGCTTTTACTGAAGCGGGAGTCCATTTTGCGGGCTCCTGTAGGTTGTTCTTGGGCTGTGTATTTGTCGGTGAGCAATCCTTGGGCTAAGGGGCTGTACGCTAAAATTGTGACGCCCAATTCGCGGGCTGCACTCACAATCCCTTGTTTTTCTACTTGCCGCGACAGCAAGGAGTAACGGACTTGATTTGTTGCTAGGGGAACGCCTCTTGCTGCTAGTATTTTGTGGGCTTGGCGCATCTGTTCTGCTGAATAGTTGCTGACTCCTACTGCTTGAATTCTGCCTTGTTTTACTTCATCGGCTAAGGCGTTCATCAGGGTTTCTTGACTCAGCAAAAAAGTGAACGGCCAGTGAACTTGGTAGAGGGCTATTTGTTCTACTTGTAAGCGTTTTAAGCTGGCACTCAAGGCTTCGGAAACTGATTTTCCTGTAATCCGCCAAGGTACGGGGCCGAATTTGGTGGCTATTTGAACGGGTTGGCTGGTTTTTTTGATAAACTGCCCCAGCAATTCTTCTGACAAGCCGTTACCGTAGACTTCGGCTGTGTCGAAGAAGTTGACTCCGCTGTCTAGGGATGTTTTGAATGCTGCTTCGACTTCGGCGGCGCCGTAGTTGCTGCCGTAGTTCCAAAATAGTTTGTCGCCCCAAGCCCAAGTTCCGACGCACAGGGGAATGACGGCTGGGCCATTTTGTCCTAGGGTAATGGTTGTCACGGTTGGTAAATCCACAGTTATTGATTCTCTTTATTTTTATATGAATTTATACGAATAATCCCGATCGAGCTTCTAGCCTGGGGAGGAAAGGCGGCGGGTTGCGATATCTCAGTTACTATAAATTCAAATGCTCTGTTTATTTCAATAGTTATGTCGATCGACCGTTTACCAGATTCAAGATTAACAGATTCCGCGACTCCTGCCATCAAGAGAGTTACCCTGCTGACTATGTTCCGGTTGGGTTTGTTTCAGATGGGATTGGGCATGATGTCGATTTTGACGCTGGGGGTACTCAATCGCGTCATGATTAAAGAGTTGGCGATTCCGGCTACTGTGGTGGCGGGTACGCTGGCGATGCACCAGTTTGTCGCCCCGGCTAGGGTGTGGTTTGGGCAGATGTCTGATGCTAAGCCTTTGTTTGGCCATCACCGCACGGGTTATGTGTGGGTAGGAAGCGTTTTGTTTGTGATTTCTGCTTTTTTGGCGGTACAGGTGATGTGGCGCTTGGGCGGCAGTTTGGAGGCTGTGGGGTGGACGACTCCTACTTACGGTTGGGTGGGTTTGTTGGGTTTGATTTTTGCGCTTTACGGTATTGCTATTTGTTCGAGTTCGACTCCTTTTGCTGCTTTGTTGGTGGATGTTTCGGATGAGGAGGATCGATCGAAGTTGGTGGGTGTGGTGTGGTCGATGTTGATGGTTGGTATTATTATCGGGGCGATTGTTAGCAGCGGTTTGCTGAAGCAAATTGATGGGGATGTGCCACGGGAAGTGTTGCAGGCTTCGATTAACGGTTTGTTTGTGAAGGTGCCGGCGCTGGTTTTGCTGTTGGTGGGGATTGCAACTTTTGGCGTTGAGAAAAAGTATTCGCGGTACGGGGTGCGATCGATCGCAGTGAATCGAGAAGATAAAATTACTCTGGGAAGTGCGCTGCGGATTTTGACTGCTAGCCGCCAAACCGGTTTGTTTTTTACTTTCCTGCTGATTATGACAATTTGCTTGTTTATGCAGGATGCGGTTTTGGAACCTTACGGCGGGGAAATTTTTAAGATGCCGATTTCGGAAACTACGCAGTTGAATGCTATTTACGGTACTGGTACTCTGATCGGTTTGAGCGCTACTGGTTTTTTAATTGTGCCGCGCATTGGCAAGGAAAATACGATTAGGTTGGGCTGTTTGTCGGTGGCTGCTTGTTTTGGTTTAATTATTTTATCTGGATTCACAGGAAATCCAATTGTGTTTAAGTCGGCTTTAATGTTTTTTGGTTTTGCTTCGGGTATTACTACGACGGGTGCGCTGAGTTTGATGTTGGATTTGACGGCTGCGGAAACTGCTGGGACTTTTATTGGCGCTTGGGGTTTGTCGCAGGCGATGGCGCGTGGTGTGGCGACGATTAGCGGCGGTGCTATTTTGGATTTGGGCAGAAGTTTGTTTGGGGTGCCGATGTTGGCTTACGGGTTGGTTTTTGCTGTGCCGGCGGTGGGTATGATTCTGGCTGTTTGGCTGTTGGGTAGGGTGGATGTTCGGGAGTTTCAGGATAATGCTAAAAGTGCGATCGCCACTATTCTTGAAAATGAATTAGACTGAGGTTTGTAGTGAGAACTTTAGTCCTCATTCTCTTGTTAATCAAGGGCTTCAGTCCTTAATACAAAAAAACTGCAAATGAAAGATTTTTGGGATTCTATTTTAAGTTTTTCTCAGACTACTGTCAAGACAGTCGGACAGCAGTTGTTGCAAGATTTCGGTTCCGTGCAAGCGGATGAGAAGGATGACGGGAGTTTGGTGACGAAATCGGATAATTGGGCTGATGCGGAAATTAGAAGTGCGATCGCATCTGCTTTTCCCACTCACGGCATTTTAAGCGAGGAAGGCGAACAGGTTTTCCCAGATACTCAATGGTGTTGGGTTGTCGATCCTTTGGATGCTACAACTAATTTTGCTAGGGGAATTCCGATTTGGGGTATTTCTTTGGGTTTGTTGTATCGCGGAACTCCGGTTTTTGGCTGCGTGCATTTGCCGCCAATTAATCAGTCTTTTCACGGTTTTTATGCACCTGATTTGGCGGGCGGCGTGTTTGACAATATGCCTCAAGGTGCGTTTTTAAACGGGCAGCAAATTCGGCCGAGTGCTGATAAAATGAGCGGGAATCATTTTTTTAATTTGTGTTCGCGGAGTGTGGGAATGGGGCCTCATCTTCCGAGTAAAGTTCGGATGTTGGGTATGGCTAGTTACAATTTTTTGACTGTGGCTTCGGGTGCGGTGTTGGGAGGGGTGGAAGCGACTCCGAAAATTTGGGATATTGCGGGGAGTTGGGTAATTGTGAAGGCTGCTGGTGCGGTTTGGTTGCCGCTGGAATCCCAGGGGATTTTTCCGCTGGAAGTGGGGAAGAATTACGGGAGAGTTTCTTATCCGACTTTGGTGGTGAACCGGCAGGAGTTGGTGTCGGTGTTTGTGCCGTTTGTGGAGGCTTGGAAGAAGAAAAAAATGGGGTGATACTATTTTCGATTTTCGATTTTCGATTTTCGATTAAGGAATTACTAATTCCCAAAGGGTTTGAATATAATCTACAGTTTCATTCTTTTTGGGAACTGGTATCATTGGCGATCGCACAAATCACACAATTATCAAATAAAACTGCAGGGCAGGCGTGACGGAGGAGTCTCCCACGTCTGCCGTGCTGTTTAGAAGAAATATACCGACCGATGACCGATGGTTCAAGTATGCCTACTCTCGTCTATTTCTGGCAATCTGCGATCGGGTGGTTTTATTCTACGTCGATCGGGTGATGCGGTTTCGGTACAATTTGTGGTAATGTTTTCACGACCTATTATCTCTCGGAAATAAAATTATACCCGTTTTCAAGTAGAGGCACAAGGGTAAATAGATTTACTGCGGTCTTGGAAAAAGTAGATGAGCGGTATATTGGCTAGGTCGAAGAGTTAGCCTGTGGGAAGATACAAGAATAAACCTGGGAAGAAACTCGGAAAACTCTGCGGTTTGCGATCGAACTAATCTCGATCGCACAATTCTCGCATCCGATTTGCTGACAGCGGCAGTCCCAATTCTACCAGCGTTTGTAAATACTCGTCAGGCGTTTTTGGCGGATTCTTGAGCCTGATTCTTTGTTTCTCGGCTGCTTTGCATACTGTTTGCCAGTTGAGGTCAAGCAAGTCTAAAATAAAATCATCTGGATGCTGCGCTAAAATGTCGTAAGCTGCAAGGGCTTCTTCAGGAAAATCTCTGAGATTGAAAGTAATAATAAACTTAGAACGAGAGTGAATTGCAGCAGCGAGGACATGACGATCGCCCGGATCTGGAAGTTCTAACTCTTGTATAATTGTCTCATAGCCTTGCACCAAGCAATTTTCAACACTTGCATTCATTAATCTTTTGGTTCGGGCAAGCTGTTCAAATCTTATATCGGGACGGTTTATCAGTACATTTCTCATCCACTCGTCGTGAATTTCTTCAGTCCAACGTGCCTCAACTATGTCGGTAGTTGCCAACTCTACAAATAAGTCACGAAGAGATGCCGAATACAAAACATTAGCATCGTAAATAACAGTTAAAATTGCCATGTTTTAAGGGTACAAACCGAGTGCTTCTGATTCATCTACAAGCATATCCATAATTTTACAGCTTTCTTCGTAACTTTGTTTCTTATATTCCATTAAATCTTCGTAACGTATCCGGCGACTGTTCCTGACTGTCTTGTAAGGGATTTTGCCCGCCTCCAGCAACTCCCGCATATATTTATCTGAAACTCCCAGAATGTCTGCTGCTTGATAAATATGAAGTTCTTTAGTAATTGGAGTTAGCTTGACAGTATTGCCGCTGCTTGTCTGTTGCAAAATCGCTAATAGCAGTGGCAATGCTGCGGCAGGTATGTCAATTGTCTTTCCCTCTTTTTCGTTTAATATCAATTTGAGGGATTCGCCAGACGGATGATTTTGCAAGTGCGATTCTAAAGCGCGGCTGCTGGTTTTGGCAACCGCTGCTTCTGCTGCTGTCGGTAAAACAGGTGCTGAGTCGGGATCTCCGGTGAATGTCATGTTAATTTGGGGGTGAGAATAACAGGCAATCAATTATAATTGTAGCAATTTGAGAATGCGATCGCCCAAATCGAGCAAGGAGGTTAACCTGTGGCATACAGGGACTTTACAACTTTAGCGAAAGTTAGAGAATCTTTTAATTTAACCGTAGAAGAACCTTTAGATTTGTTTAGTGATATCCCAGAGGTACAGCCAAGTTCCTATTTGCAAACGACTTTAACTGAAAACCTGTCTTTAGCTACTGCAATTAATACAGAAAAGGCTCGTGCTGAATTAATTATTGCTCCAATATTATTGGAAGTCAGGCGGCAATTTAATTTTCAAGTTGGTTTTTTCTCTGGTTCAGAATTCAATGTAGATGTAGAAGCGGGCTTAAACGGGTATTGCGATTATATTCTCACTGCATCGAAGGATTCCTATGAAATTCGCGCCCCGGTAATTACTCTCACAGAGGCTAAGAATGAAAGTATTAAATCCGGTTTAGGCCAGTGTATTGCAGAAAGGGTAGCCGCCCAATTATTTAATCAACGCAGCGGAGAGCAAATTGAAAGCATTTATGGGGCTGTTACTACGGGTACTGATTGGAAGTTTCTTAAATTGAGTAAGAGCACAATTTTCATTAACAAGCGAGACTTTTTTATTAATGAAATTAGTCGAATATTGGGCATTTTAACAATGCCGTTTCAAGGCTTTTATTCTATGAATCGCACTTGATGCAGCCAGCAAAATAACAGATGCTGGGATTGGGACACAACATTGCTGTGTCCCTACTGCAAAATGAATTTATTGCCTCATGCGATTAATTTCGACAGCACATTAGACAACTTAGCACCGAGATTCTCAACAGAGTCCTGCAGTGTGGCATCTTTCATCGTACCGTCAGCATTAAATGCTTCAAAAGCTTGGGGAATTGCTTTCTGATCCGGGAGTACCAATACGTTAATATTCCCCAGGATCGATCGCAAATGCACTAATCCCCGCAAACCGCCCATTCCGCCTGGAGAAGCACTCATAATTACCGCTACTTTGCCAGTAAATGCCACCAATCCCGGTTCACCCGGTGCTGGGCGCGATACCCAATCGATCGCATTTTTCAACACAGGCGTAACTGAACTGTTATACTCAGGGGAAGCTATCAAAAATCCGTCATGCGCTACCATCAATTCCTTCAATTTACGCGCATTTTCTGGCATTCCCTCTTTTGCTTCCAAATCTTCGTCAAATAGCGGCATCGGCAAATCGCGCAAATCTACATAAGTAACTTCTGCACCCGCCGCCGTAGCCCCAGCCGCCGCAACTTTTACCAGCAGTTTGTTGTAGGATGCTTCGCGGGTACTTCCGGCAAATGCGAGAATTTTTGGTGTATTGTTCACGGTAGTTCCTGATATTTTGACAAGATAATCTTGACATTTCCAAGCTAGATTTTAGCAAAGTAAGGCGATCGCTGTCTCTTGCCTTAACATATATTAGTTAAATAAATAGTCACCAATAAAAAACCGGGCCGACGTGACTGAAAGCATCCAGGATACCCGCCACGTGATTCATTCCTTCGCAGACTCAGGACCGGTGAAATAAAAAACCTGTATCCGATGAAACTTGCCGAACGTATTTATCCGTGGGGCCAATGCTTCAATCTAAAATCTAAAATCTAAAATCTAAAATCGATTGACTGAGGAGTCTCCCACACCAGGCGCGCGGTTTGTAGTAAATATAACCGACCGATGACCGATATGTAAAGTGTGCCTTGGTGCATCGAGTTTCTGCAATCTGCGATCGAGCGATTTAATTTTGTGCGATCGGGTGATGCGGTGGGGTAAAGTTTATATTAAGTCCGATCGATCGCGCCATCTTTGGGTAACATTCAACTTAAGAAACACCAAAATAATCTTTGAGAAAATACAAAACTGCATTACAAAAAGGCTGGTATTGCCCTTGTGCATTCATTTGTTGACAATCTTGAGCCCATAATTTTGCCTCTTCCTGTGTCATGATTCCTTGCAATACTTTAAGTGCTTCAATTCGTCCCTGCATTAAGTCATAATGATTGAGTCCCAAAACTTCAATGGTTGTTTGAGCATCTTTTGGATCATCTAAATTATTTGCAGGCAGTATCTCACCAGTGCTAGAGTAATTAAAAAATTCTTCACAGTTGGCTTGTAGTGGCGAAACTCCGATCGCAAGATTCCCCCTCTTATTGCCACAATGATCTGGCCAACGATACCCTGGCTGATTTGTATCTCGGCCACAAGAAGCTAGCATATTTGTGTACTCAACAGATAATTCTGCATCAGTCTTGCTCTGAGGGGCTAGATGTTCAATATGGCTATTGGTTTTATCAACTCTCTGACAACAGTAGCAGCAAATGTAGCCTTGTTCACTTAGCAAAGAACTGTGTACTGGGTCTTTCTCAGGATTGCGAAAATCCTTGTAATTATTATAGTTGACACCTAGAGCCCTCTGTTTAGCCTTCCATTCGGAAAAAATTTGAGGTTCTTGCCGCTTTTGAATATATTTCATTTATTGAGAATTTCCTTGCGTTGAATTAGCCAATCTGCTCTCACAAATTCAGGATCTTCTTCTCCCATTTTGTCTGCTAAATTTTGGCGAAATTGCCGTGCCTTTCCGAGTTCGCCCTTGTCTATCAAGCGAAACAATTCGCGTAAATCTTCCTTAATTTCCTGCCGACGTTCGGGAGTTCCCATAAGCGTTTCTAGAATCCGATTGCTATCTTTCCCAAAGGATGGTACTCGATCGATCGCAATTCCTTCAGATGTTGACCTCAAAAGATGAACCCATTTGAGATCGCTGATTACCTGTGGCGAATGAGTCGTAATTATAAACTGGCACTTTGGGAATGTTTTTTTCAGGTTCGGAATAATCGCCCGTTGCCATTTTGGGTGCAAGTGGAGCTCAATCTCGTCAATCAAAACAACGCCGGAACCCTTAAGCGGATTGCAATCTGGATTCGGATTTGCGATCGCCAAACGCCTTGCTAAATCTCCTGCTAGTGCTAACAAGCATTTTTCACCATCGGATAGTTGATTGACGATCAGTTCATCGCCTTGTTTGTCTGCAGTCATTCGCAAAGGCGATCGCCTAACTCGTAAATTTGAAAAGCCGTCTAGTAAGTTAGCGATCGCATATCTGACTGCTTCTAGTTCGCGATCGCGATACTGATCGGAATCATTTAGTCGTACTTCGTTTTCTAAATCTTCCCGATCTCTAAACCATTCAAAAAAGCGCCTAAAATCGATTTGCCCTCCCGTGAGAACCTCGTCATAAACAGTTATCTGCTCAAACGAATGTTTCGTCCTAATCTTCAAAGGAATATCAAGTACGGCACGGTTAGTTGGGTAGTAAACAGCCAGAGGCAATGCTGCGTAAGAATTAGCATCTAACTCACTGTGTATGCGATCGACAACTCTTTTTAATTCCCCAAGGTTGCTGCTAGTATCCTTGCTTCGCCCTTTACTGACCTTGGTTAAAGACCATACCACTTCCGACCAGTCATTGATTGAAATTGTAATTTCGTTGTGAGTTTCTTTGCATCCTTTTTTGATATCATCTTCGTTGAAAGAACGTCCATTACTATTGGGAGTTTGAATTCGCTTTGTCAGCCAGGAGAGAAGAATAGCCAAACACTCAAGTATGCTGGATTTTCCCACACCGTTGATACCGATGAACACAGTCGGCTCATCTGTATCAAACTCCAGGGTCAAATCGCTGATGCCTCGGAATGAGTTCATTTTTAGACGCTTGACTTTCACGATTTGGTTCTCGCTCTGGCTTAGTGGGTTATATTTTTGAGATCATATCAAATCAATGCTTCCAAACAAAGTCAGCAATGGGTCTATCTGCCGACAAAGGAAGATTTTCAGTGGAATTGAATAAAACCGATCGCATTTTTACCTTCCCGACTCCCAAACGCCTCTCGACGCGACTGGGAATGCCGTAACCGTAAATAATGTGTCCTTTCCCCGCCAACACCACAACTTGATAGTCGGGGTTTGCTTTGACAAATTCAGCTATTTTTTCCGCCATAGTTTCGTCCCACAAAACTTGGGCTTGCAAGAATCTTTCAAAAGCCGTACTATTTCCCTGTCCTGCCTTTTGGTGTTGCTGGAAAACTTCTAGCAGCAGTTGCCGGTATTCGGCGTTGTCGGTGCGAATTTCGGATATTGGCGGAATGTGCTTTTTTTCCTCTGCTGTGAGGCTTTCTAAACCTTGACGGGCAACTTTTCTCGTTACTTCGGAAGGTGTATTTAAGGCGAGGACGGGTAGTTGATTTTCTTTGGCAAACCGCAAAATGGGGGCGTAAGATTCCCAGGGAAAACGCCATCTGCGATCGTACTCTGTTTGCTCGACTAATTGCTGTTCAGTCAGTTTACCTGCTAAGTAGTTGTCGATCGCGCTTTGAAAGGGACGCTGAAACATTTCCATCGCGATCGCAATTTTCCGATTTTGCCGCTGCATTTCTCGGATAATCTTCAGTTGAGCTTGGTGGTCTTCCGCGCTATCGTGGGTTTCTCCCAGATACACGACTTTTGCCTTTACCAACTGTTGCAGAATCTCTTGGTTAGTGTAAATCTGCCCAGGTTGAGGGTTCGCCGTCGTTTGGGCTGTCACTGCACTGCTGCACAGCAGAAAGATACTCAGCGACAAGGCACACAGTTTGATGAGTTTGGTTGTTTTCATACAGATATTATGCCGTTTCTCGCAGCAGCAAGCACAGCCGGACTCTACTATTTTAGCTGAGCAGCTAGAAAGCTCAATGCTTAATTTAACTTCATAATTATCCGCCGTTACTTCTAAAGTTGTAAAGTTTAGTTGCAGGTACTTGCGCTTCTAGAAGAAGGTGCTAAATTAATAATATGAAGCAAACAAAAAGCTTCTCTGACAGATACCACATCTAGATACCACAGCGAAGTTCACAATAGAATCTAAGGAGTAAAAACGCTGTATAATCTCACATCTGTCTCATTAAAAACCAATAGCAGCACCCACCAACAAAGCTGACACTTCCTCAACTAATTAGAGGGGAGCAATGCAACTGAATCCGAGGATTATTGCAACTCCACATCGAAGTTGAAAAAAGAGGAAATCACTCGGTACATATGGCTGGGTGCTGTTGTTGTTAAAGTTGTTATTCAAAGAAATTTTCGGTTTGTGATGTTTTTTTCAGTAGAGGCAGAGCCTCTAGATATGCGTTACCGGGCAGAGCCTGGTAACAAGCATACAAGGAGAAAAACTAGAAAATTACTCGAAAATTGTCTCGTCTTCCTTCCGCCACGCGGGATCGACGATACAAATAAATATTAGTGGCTTTGTGCCACAGTTGTAAATAAACTGCTTGGCGTTTGGCGGGATGTAAACTGCATCTCCGGCTTCCACGAATTGATTTTCGTCGTCAATGTGCATCTCTGCTACACAAAACTTGGCTAAACTTATTAAGTCTCACCATTCAATCAGAATTACTTCTGAAGGGTCTGCTTCCTGTTTCATCCAAGGGAGTCGGCCCCTTCTTGTCCACAGGCGTTAATTCGGGCGTAGCCCACCCTAATTGGTTGAAGCTTTTAGCTATGAGTCATCCACTATTTTCAACCAATTTAACGAAGCGCGGACTCCCGTTCGACCTTGTAACAGGCTGGTCAGTTTTGACAAAACCGTGGTTTACAAACCAGATAATTAAGCCTTTTGTAGGCATTGGTGTAATCATACTGCCCAAAATGTTAATCAGTCAAGTTAAGTATGACCAATTTTTGTAAACTGACTTTCTGAGTAAATGCGCTGGTTCAAGAGTGTTCTGTCAGGGATTAACTTGCCTTCACTTTCAAAGGCGCCGTAACGTAGAACATGAGGACTCCTACTAATGCGTGCGAACTCTGCCACTTTCCACATAGAACTTTCTCTCAGCGCTCAACTGTGGATAAGTTTGGGAAACTATTTGGCACTTAAGTTTTGCTCCTGAAAATCTCTTTACCACAAGTTAAGTTTAATTGAAAGAGCCAGAGATGTTAAGAAATATGTAAAGCGACGGCCGGATTTTTTAACCGTAAATTCCCGAATGCCCTCGATAATCAGGACAGTCGATCGCATCTTCAGATAAAGCTATTGTAGGCTGAACGGGACACTTGAGGTGGTAGTCGCCGGTGAAAAATACGCAGTTAGCACAAGGGATTTGGTGCATCCGCTGAGCTCGGCGCATCGAGTCGGTGACAGTACGCCCGACACTCAAACACAGCAAAAAAACTATGCCCCAGGCGGACACAAAACACAGCGGGACTAAAATAGGCTGTATTGCCTTAAGCAAAAAGTAAAGCATAGCAAGAAAATTTAGCGGTATAAGCCACACATACATTACAGTAGTGGAATTGCCGATCGATCGACCAAAAAGTTTAGAATCCTTTACAGCTCGATCGAGAAACCGGGCAATTATGGCATGATAAGGAACAGTCCTTAAATAAAATTAGAGGAAATCCGTTATGACTCTGCGATTAGGCGATACAGTTCCGAACTTTACCCAAGCTTCCTCTGAAGGGGAAATCAATTTCTACGACTGGGCTGGCGATAGCTGGGTCGTGTTATTTTCTCACCCGAAAGACTATACTCCAGTGTGCACCACAGAACTCGGTGCAGTGGCCCGTCTAAAGTCTGAATTTGAAAAGCGTGGCGTCAAAACCATTGCCCTCAGCGTCGATGATGTGGATTCTCACATGGGCTGGATTAAAGATATTGAGGAAACTCAAAATGTCACCCTCAATTATCCGATTTTAGCAGATGGCGATCGTAAAGTCTCCGACATTTACGATATGATCCATCCCAACTCGCTAAACAACTTAACAATCCGCACAGTTTTTGTGATTGACCCGGAAAAGAAATTGCGTTTGAGCATTACTTATCCGGCGAGCACTGGTCGGAATTTTAATGAAATTTTGCGAGTAATTGATTCCTTGCAACTTACGGACAAATACAGCGTTGCGACTCCGGTTGATTGGAAAGATGGCGACGATTGCGTAATCGTACCTTCGATTACCGACCCGAAAGAGTTGGAAGAGAAATTTCCTAAAGGCTACACGCCGATTAAGCCTTATTTGCGGATGACTCCTCAGCCGAATAAATAGGTTTAACATTCCTGGAAGCAGAACCTAATTATGTAGGGTGCCCACGGAGCACCTTACCTCTATAATTCCCGCGTCATATCAAATCCGTTGACATCGGAATTATTATCTCTCTCTTCTCTTTCTCTGTGTCCTCTGTGCCCTCTGTGGTTTAATCATTCCGATACAACCGGAATTGAGTCCACAACAGCTTACATTTAGGACTTGAGTCCTTAATCCTGATTTTTTAGGACTCAAGTCCTAACTACAAACAAAGAAATTGTGCAATCTTGTGTAAACACTTTAGATTGGAGGAAAGGCAAAATGCTGTCATCAACAATTGTGTTGCGAATACCGCCCAAATTGCAAATGACAGACGACGAGTTTTTCGAGTTCTGTCAAATCAATAGTGAATTACGCATTGAACGCAACAAATCGGGAGAATTGCTAATTATGCCCCCTACTGGTTCGGAGACTGGAAATCGCAGCGGTAGCGTCTTTGGAGAGTTGTATATTTGGGCTCGCCAAGATGGAACCGGTATTTGTTTTGACTCCAGTACGGGATTTAAGCTTGCAATGGGTGACAAGTCTCCAGATGCCTCGTGGATTAAACTGGAACGGTGGAATGCTTTGTCACCAGAACAAAAGCAAAAGTTTGCCCCGATTTGCCCGGATTTTGTAGTAGAACTGAGGTCGGCTTCTGACAATCTCAAGCCCTTGCAAGAAAAAATGCAAGAATATATGAGAGAACCAGGAGTGCAGTTAGGCTGGTTAATTGACCGCAAAAATCGCAGAGTTTATATTTACCGTCCTGGTTTACCAGAGGAATGTTTGGAGAATCCCGCGACAGTCAGCGGCGACCCCGTTTTGCCGGGATTCGTACTCAATATGAGCAAGATTTGGTAAAAGTGGTAGCAATAAATATCAACTTCTTGTAAAAATTAATAATAGGATGCAAACACGCAAAAAATATGGATATTAAAAACGGCTTTGTAGGCACTATCGGCAACACACCACTAATTCGCTTAAACAGCTTCAGCGATGAAACTGGCTGCGAAATTCTCGGTAAAGCAGAGTTTCTCAATCCCGGCGGTTCTGTAAAAGACCGGGCTGCTTTATACATCATCAAAGATGCAGAAGAAAAAGGCTTGCTGAAACCGGGCGGCACTGTTGTTGAAGGCACTGCGGGCAATACTGGCATCGGTTTGGCCCACATTTGCAACGCTAAAGGTTACAAATGTATGATTGTGATTCCCGATAACCAATCTCAAGAAAAAATCGATGCTTTGAAAACCTTGGGCGCTGAAGTTCGGACTGTTCCCGCTGTCCCTTACAAAGACCCGAATAATTATGTCAAATTGTCGGGAAGATTGGCGGAGGAAATGGAGAATGCAGTCTGGGCAAATCAGTTTGACAATTTAGCCAATCGCCGAGCTCATTACGAGACAACTGGGCCGGAAATTTGGGAACAAACAAACGGGAAAATTGATGCTTGGGTAACAGCTACCGGTACCGGCGGCACTTTTGCTGGCGTAGGAATGTTTTTGAAAGAAAAAAATCCTGCTGTTAGAATTGTCTTGGCAGACCCGATGGGCAGCGGGCTTTACAGTTATTTCAAAACTGGGGAAATTAAGACTGAAGGTAGTTCGATTACTGAGGGAATTGGCACCACCCGCGTGACTGCAAATATGGAGAATGCCCCGGTAGATGACGCCATCCAAATTCACGATACTGAAGCTGTCCGGGTGATTTACCAACTGCTGAGAAAAGAAGGGCTGTTTATGGGCGGTTCTGTGGGGATTAATGTGGGGGCGGCTGTGGCTTTAGCGAAGCAAATGGGGCCTGGACATACGATTGTTACGGTACTCTGCGACGGCGGGGCTCGGTATCAATCGCGTTTGTTCGATCGACAATGGTTGGCTTCCAAAGGTTTGTCACCAGATTAACCGTAGGGTGCGCTGCGGCGCACCTTAAAATCTAGGCATATATAAAATCTGGGCGTATATGCGCGCACCTATTCCCATGATAAAAAAATAGCATATATTTAGCAGAATGTCAAGTAAAAAAACATGAAAATCACAGAATCTTCTAGGCAAGTTCTTGTCTGTCAAAACCGCACTTGTCGCAAGCAAAATTCAGCAAAGGTACTGGCAGCTTTTCAGCAATTGTCGCCCTCAGAAGTTGAAGTTGTTGCTAGCAGTTGTTTGGGACAGTGCGGCAACGGGCCGATGGTGTTGGTGCTGCCAGAAGAGGTTTGGTACAATGGCGTTTGCCCTGAAGAAGTTGCGGCAATAACTGAGCAACATTTGCGGGGAGGAAAGCCAGTGGAAAGGATGCTTTATCGCAAGTTTCACCGACTTTCTAAGTAGTCGTGAGCCCGCGTTTAAAATTCTTCGGCAAACAACCGACGGAGAATTTCCGTGACTTCGGCGGCGACTCTGGCGTCTTGTTCGATCGCTAGGCGATCGACACTGGTGGAACCGCCTACAGGTTTTTCGGCCCGCAAACTCATGGCTAAAGTTCTGAGTTTTGCCGGCTTTCCCGCCGCTTTCGGCCGCTCGTCAACAAACCGCACTAAAGCCACATAAACTGTTTCTAGGGTTCCCCTGATCGAGCTCAGTCCGTAACCCAATTTTGAGATAATTACTGGAGAAGTTATAAGGCTATCCATCCCCAAAGTTTTAATTGCTACGTCCACATATCGAGCGCTATCATGTCCCATTGCTCTGACAATGCTTTCTAAGCTGTTCCACTGAGATCCTTTCATGCGCGATCGCTGTTCGATATGGAAGTGCCATCCTAACATGGAAATTAGCCTGGTCAAGTCATAAGCAGATACGGAATTTTTTTGTTTGGTGCTGTTTAATGCGGCACTTAGCAGCACTTGTTTTTTGCTGAGATCGAAGATTTTTGGGTTGTTGTGATAAGGATTTTCGCCGTAATCGCCGCGAAAAATTAGGTCATTATTGCCAGTAGCGCTCTTCAGCCATTGCTCTAGTCCTATACGAGTATCGAAGCGTTTGAACATCGCAGCTAAGGAGTTTGAACTACCTATATTTGAGGCATAGCTAATCATGTCTTTTGCTACATCGTAAAAGTAAAAATCGTGTCTTAGCCCGTTGCCATCTCTAACAACGCAGTTGTCAATGTCGCAGTCGGGATATTTGCTATTTACTTGACTGACGATATTAAGGAGTGGGATAATTTTAGTGGCACTCCACTGCTCAATATTGGTAAGTGCGTTTTTTCCCAGCCACTGTGCCTGAATTTTGCCGTCTACAAAAGTACCAATGCAAACGCAGGCTTCTTTGATGTCTGCGTGGAGGAAACTTAAAGCTTGAGAGTTAATTTGAGGTAGTTCTCCCAGGCTGGGAAATGGGGTAAGTTTGAGGGGATTATTGGGGCCGGGAAGAGAGCTAATTACTTTTATGCCGTCGGGTTTCTGTTTGAGATAATCGGGATAGTTTTTAATGTGTTGTTGGTAAGGAGATTTTTCAATGCCCCGGTCTAAAAAAGCTAGTTTGTTGATGTTAGCTTGGGCATCTATTTCCATTTGGAGATAGTTTTTGAAGATGCGCGCTCGGTCTTTTGCGAGTTCGAGGGAGGTGAGGTTCATGATAATAGTTGGCAGCTTGTTACGAATAAGTAAATTACTATACTAAGATTTAGGCCAACAAACCGGGCTGCGCTGCAAAATTTTGGGTTAGGAAACGAAAAATTTATGAATAAATTGGCTTTGAAACAGTAAGGGCGTCGAGGACTATATATTTGAGCTCGCTCCCTACGATCGAGCTTTTTTGCCGCGTACTTGAATGCGTTTGTCGGTTTTTTGTTTCTTAATCCAAGAGACAAATTTCTGGAGTTCTGGGTTATTTTTGAGCTTTTCCAGGGTGTTGAGCTCTTGGGCGAGGTGTTTGTTGTCAAATAGAGAGTGAATCTGGCGGTGACAGGCTGAGCAAATGTCGATTGTCGGGCTTGGATCTTCGTTTTTGCGCTTGGTGTTTTGTTTGGGGATGAGGTGATGGGCGGTTAATGCTTCCATTTGTCGATCGCACAATTCGCACTGCATAATTTTCTCAATGCTGCTGGATAGGAGAATTGCTACTTTTAGTTTAGCGCGATCGGCTTTGAGGAGGTGAATGAAAGTCGATCGATTAACCATAATATCCCGGTCGGGGCGGGTTTTTGAGATTGTCAATTATTGGCAGGTATTGTTGGTGAACCCGCCCCTACGAAAATCGCGGTCGCTCGACCGGACTTGATATGAAAGTCGATCGCACTCTCCAAACAATAAAAAAACCCCCAATTGGGGGTCATACAAATCTCTTGTGGCAGAGGTTGAAAAGCCTCTGGGATCACAAAATATACAGCAACAAAAACAAAATAATCCAAATCACATCGACAAAGTGCCAGTAAATCTCAGTCGCTTCGATTCCGAAGTGGTGCTCGCTAGAATAATGGCCTTGCGTGCGCGATCGCCACACTACCCCCGCCATCAACAGCACTCCAAACGTAACGTGCAAGCCGTGAAAAGCAGTCAAAACGTAAAAGCAACTGGCATACAAATTAGTCGTCAAGCCAAACTCTAAATGAGTGTATTCGTAAACCTGACCTGCCAAGAAAACTGTGCCCATAGCAATAGTTACGAGCAACCAATTCCGCATTCCCGCGGCATCATTCTTTTTGATTGCACTATCAGCATTGTGAATCACAAAACTGCTAGCAATCAAAATCACCGTATTGATTCCCGGCAGCAATAACTCTCGCCCCGGCGTACCTTCAGGAGGCCACACGGGGGCCATCGCCCGATAAATCAAATACGCGGCAAACATACCGAAAAATATCATGCCTTCAGCGCACAGGAACACAATTACGCCTAACATTCGGTGGTCGGGATGCTCGACACCGTGTGCTTCTACTTCGCCCTCGTGGTGGTAATTTAGGGCTGTTTTTGTCGGATCGATCGCTGGAATTTGCATAAGAAATTGCTAGTTGGTAATGAGATGTTGAAGGAAGAAGGAAGAGGCAAGAAGGAAGAAGGAAGAGGACATTAGTGCCAACAATTGCCTGAGAATCTTTGTATCTCTCGTTTATAGCGGAGTCTCGATCCCCCTCAATCCCCCTTAAGAAGGGGGACGAAAGAGTGTGTCCGGTTCCCCCCTTCTTAAGGGGGGCTAGGGGGGATCGAGAGCTTAATCGTCAGATAGCAGATCCGTACTACGTTAGACGTGTTTGTTGACATTAATAACTAATGCCTGATGACTAATAACTATTCGCCATCTTGACTTTCATCAGCAGGAGAATCAACATCTATCTCTGATTCAGGAGCGACCAAAGTGGCAGTACCGCCAAAGAAAGTTGAAGCTTGAGCCTCCGCAACAGGAATACCTGTTTTCTGGGCGTTGCGGGTGGCATTTTCCCTCAGCTTGAGCCTGAGACGTTCCCCTGTATTCTGAATTTTTTCCATGCCGTAATCGTAAGGCCCTGTTGCCAATACCGGCACTCCTTCAAAATTTTCGATCGGGGGCGGCGAAGTCGTCATCCATTCCAAACTCAAAGCTTGCCAAGGATTGTCACCTGCTTTCGGGCCGTACATCCAGCTCCAAATCACATTAATGATAAACGGGATTGTAGACACTGCCAGCATATAAGAACCGACAGTACAAATGACATTAATTGTGGTAAATTTCGGGTCGTACATTGCCACCCGCCGAGGCATTCCTTGCATCCCCAAAGCGTGCATCGGCAAGAAAGTTACAGTAAAGCCAACATAGGTTAAAACAAAGTGAACTCTACCCCAAAATTCATTAATCATCCGCCCCGTCATTTTGGGGAACCAGTGGTAAAAAGCAGCGTAAATGCCAAACACTGAGCCGCCAAACAGCACGTAGTGCAGGTGAGCGACGACAAAATAAGTGTCGTGAACGTGAATGTCGAAAGGTACGGAAGCTACCATGATCCCGGTGATGCCGCCGAGGACAAATGTTGAGATAAAACCCATCCCAAATAGCATGGCGCTGACAAGCCGGAGTTTTCCTCCCCAAATAGTTGCCAACCAGCTAAATATTTTAATCCCAGTTGGTACGGCGATGATCATAGTCGTGATCATAAAAAACATCCGCAGCCAGCCGGGAGTGCCGCTGGTAAACATATGGTGCGCCCACACGATCAAGCCCAAAAAGCTGATCGCGAGACTGGAATAGGCGATCGCCAAATAACCAAAAATTGGCTTGCGGGAATGCACCGGCAAAACTTCTGAAATCACCCCGAAAAAGGGCAGAATCATAATGTAAACTGCGGGGTGCGAATAAAACCAGAATAAATGCTGGTAGACGATGGGATCGCCGTTGCCGGTCGGGTTAAAAAATGCCGTCCCTGCTAACAAGTCAAACGACAGCAAAATCAAAGCTGCGGCTAACACTGGAGTAGCAATCAAACTCAGCGCTGAAGTCGCAATCATCGCCCAGCAAAACAAAGGCATATCATTGAGACCCATGCTCGGAACCCGCATGGTGAAGATGGTAATGGCAAAATTCACCGCCCCCAAAATCGAAGAAGTTCCCAGAATCAAAACGCTGAGAATCCAAATTTCTTCCCCGGCTTGAGCAGTAACTAAACTCAAAGGCGGATAGGATGTCCAACCAGCCTGCGGAGCTCCTACCAAAAAACTGCTCAACAGCAACACGCCACCTACGGGAATCATCCAAAAGGCGATCGCATTCAGTCTGGGAAATGCCATGTCTTTGGCCCCGATCATTAAGGGGATCAAAAAGTTAGCAAATCCGGCTCCTGCGGGTACGATCCACAGGAAGATCATCACCGTCGCGTGAACAGTAAATAAACTGTTGTAGAGTTCGGGTGTGACAAAATCGGCGTCGGGGGTGGCGAGTTCGGTTCGTACCAAAGTTGCCATCACGCCGCCGATTAGATAGAAAATAAATGTTGTTACCAGGTATTGAATACCGATGACTTTGTGGTCGGTATTAAAAGTGAAGTAGTCGCGCCAATGTCTATCGGCGGGCGCTGTTCCGCGAGCCTCAGTGTTTGCACTTTCTTGGAACTGTGCTTGTGTCATAGTTATTAGTCATTAGTTATTAGTCATTAGTTATTAGCTCAGGATCGAAGACCCAGTGCCAGGAACTAATGACTATTTTTAGTGATGAGTTGGGTGAAGTTGTTCTAGGGTGTCGGAATTAATTTTTATTTCCCTGACGTAGGGAGCCAAAAATTCACCGTCTGACAATTCCCCTGGATTGACTGCAACTGCTTGCTCTAAGTTTTGACTGCTAGCAACTTGCTGGCTTTGCAGCCAACCGTCGAATTCTTCGGGCGTGTGAACGACTGCTACAGCTTTCATCGCTCCGTGATAAGCGCCGCACAATTCAGCACAAACAACCCGGTATTCGCCGGTTTTAGTTGGTGTAAATCTCAGTTCGCTCGGCCGCCCGGGAATTGCATCTTGTTTGAGGCGAAATTCCGGCAGCCAAAATGCGTGCAGCACGTCTTGAGCTGAGATATTTAGCTGTACGTCGCGGTTGGCTGGCATATGCAGTTCGCCGGAACTAACGCCGCTTTCTGGATAGCTAAAAATCCAGGCGTACTGCAAACCCACGACATTTACAACTAAATCTGCTGGTTTGTCTTCATTTTCTGGGGAAGCGCCTACGCCTAAAGCAACCAGTTTTTGAGACGGAATTTGAGGGGCATTTTGGGGTGTATCTGAGAGTGTGGCTGCGATCGCACTTCCCCGCATTTTAGAGTGCGCTTGCATGGTGCCGTGGTCGTGATTCCCCATCGGATCGAGGCCCCCCATTGAGTTGTAAATCTCAAAACTGTAGACTCCGATTCCTAAAATAATCACCGCCGGCACGGCTGTCCAAAGAATTTCTAAGGGAAAGTTGTCATGCCAAGGCGGCCCGTCTGTGTTGTCTCCTTGACGGCGGCGATATTTAATTGCAGCAAAGATGAGAATTCCCTGCACCATGATAAATAGTCCAGTGGAAATAGTCATCATTGTATTGAAAAGTGCGTCTATGTCGGATGCTTCGTCAGAGGCGGCGATCGGCATCAAACCGTGATTCTGCCCGTACCAGAGACTGATCAGAGTCACTCCGATGCCGGCGAGCATGGTGAGGATGGAACTTGGAATGTTCACGCTGGTACTTCTTAATAGCGACACTTCTTCGCTTGAAAAATGAAGGAAGCGCCTCTGGGTTATCAATTTTTAATTGTAAATGGTATTTTTAGTAAAATGTCTCTCTTAAGGGTTACTTAAGGCTTAGAATTTTTGACCGATCGCCCGCGCGCCTCAAAAATACGTCTTTTGTACCTTGACAAAAATGATTAAAAATGGTATATAATCGCTCTGTTTGGCTGCTAAATTTGAGATTTTTTCTCAAACACCATCAAATGCTGCTGGGGTAACATATCTTTTGTCTCTTTCCATACTAAACCCACGGCGGCCATTTCTTTTTTCACCTGCTTCTGCGTCATTTTGTGCAAACCTTTAATGGGAATCAGCGGGTTTTCGCCCCGATACTCGATCGATACCGTGCGGCCTCCCGGTTTGAGTGCTTTCACAATTCCTTGCATCATTTCTCTGGGATATGCAAATTCGTGATAAGCATCGACCATCAAAACTAAATCTACGCTGTTTTCCGGTAAATTCGGATTGTCGATACTGCCCAAAACTGGCTCAACGTTAGCGATATTTTTTTCTTGTTTATTCACTTCTAGAAAATTAATCATTTCCGGCTGCACGTCAACTGCTAAAACCTTTCCTTGTGGAACTAAGGGAGCGATGCGAAAGCTAAAATAGCCAGTTCCAGCTCCAATGTCGGCGACAATATCGGTGGGTTTTAAATCGAGATTGTTGACTAATCGAGCTGATTTTTCTTCCATGCCGCGAGACGGTCTTTCCAGCCAACTAGCGCCTTGATATCCCATGACTTGGGCAATTTCTCGACCCATGTAAAATTTGCCGATTCCGTCGGGATTGTGGACAGTTCGCTGCTGATAAATGGAGTCGCTGTTGGCAGTTTTACTTGCTGCTGCACAGGCATTAAGCGGCAACAGGCAAAGAATTGTCAATATTATTACTGTTAAGGGTTTAATTAATTGTGCGGTTTTTTTCACGATATTTCGGATTTTGTGTTTAAATTTATTTCTCGTTCCCTGGCTGTGCCTGGTAACGCAGATCCAGAGGCTCTGCATCGGGAATATCCAGAAGAGTTCAAGATTTAATGGACAGCGGATTCTAACAGTTTGATTGTACCAGAGTCAGCGTCGATTTCGACTTGTTTGCCGATCGGCAAAGTGAACTGCTCCCGGATGTGTCCCACCATTGAACCATACCACGCAGGAATATTCAAAGGGCCAATGTGGTCGGACAAGACTTGAGGTAAGGTTAGGGACTCTTGGGGTTTTTCAGCTTCGCACTTGGTACACTGTCCGAAAATAAAACCTGATATTCGATCGAGAATGCCCGCTAATTTGAGCTGGGTCAACATTCTATCGATGCGATAAACCTCTTCGCCAACTTCCTCAACAAACAAAATACTGTTTTCCCACTCCGGTAAATATGCAGAACCCACCATTGCTGCTATTACTGATAAATTGCCACCGATTAGTTTTCCCCTAGCGGTTCCGCGCCCGATTGTTTGAACTTGCACGCTTGGGGAGTTTTGCATGGTTATAGAGCCGCCCTCAAACAAAACTTTTTTGACGTAATTTACTGTAAAGGGACTCCAAGTGGACACACCTAAAGGGCCGTGAAAAGTAACTATATTAGTTTTAGCATAAATCGCCAATAACAGCGCAGTAATATCGCTGAATCCCATAATAATTTTGGGATTGTTGCGGATAATATTGTAATCCAGGAGTGGCAATATCCGACCGCAGCCCCAGCCGCCCATCCCGGTAAAAATAGCTTGCACTGAGTCATCGGCAAAGGCTGCGTTGACATCGGCGGCGCGATCGGCATCCTTGCCGGCTAAATAGCCGTAGCGATCGTAAAAATGCTCTCCCAATTTAACTTTTAAACCCAGGTTATCCAGAACTTTAAAAAATGGCTGCACTTCTTTTTCGTAGTTGAAAGCGGCAGGATTGATTAAAGCTACAGTATCGCCGACTTGCAGGCGGCGCGGCTCGATCGCACTTTTGGGAGATAGGTTAGTTTGGGCGAGGGGCAAAAGCTGAGTACCAATAGCAGTCAGCCCAAAAGTTCTGAGCAGAGCACGGCGGCGGAGAGTCATAGGTGTTAGGTAATTTTTGCTATAATTGTATAGCAAAATTTCTGTCAGATCAGTTTAAAATTGCGAGTTTACAATGAAAACCGACACTAAAATCTCCGCTAAAAAATCTTGGGCTAAATCTTTAGCGCGTCCGGCGGCAGAGTTTCCGCTGACTCAGCTATTGGTTAAAACTGGTAAAATTCCCGAAGGATTGCGCGGCACTCTCTATCGCAACGGGCCCGCACGTTTGGAACGCGGCGGCATGAATGCGGGACATTGGTTTGACGGCGACGGTGCAATTTTGGCAGTACATTTTACCGATGCCGGTGCTGCTGCTGTTTATCGCTACGTGCAAACAGCGGGCTATCAAGCTGAAGAAAAAGCTGATAAATTTCTCTACAGTAATTATGGCATGACAGCACCGGGCCCTGTGTGGTTGCGGTGGACTAAAACTGTTAAAAATGTTGCCAATACTTCTGTTTTAGCTTTGCCCGATCGCCTTTTAGCTTTGTGGGAAGCAGGCCCGCCTCACAGCCTCGATTTGCAAACTTTAGAAACTATTGGCATCGATAATTTAGGAAATCCTGCAGGAGAATTTCCCTATTCTGCTCACGGCAAATGCGATCCCAGGACTGGCAATATTTACAACTTTGGAGTTACTATTGGTGCTACTACAAAGTTGAATCTCTATAAAAGCGATGCTACAGGCAAAATTCAGCAAAAAGCAACTGTGGCTTTAGATGGAATTTCCATGATCCACGATTTTGTTTTAGCTGGCAAGTATTTAATATTTTTTGTACCGCCGATGCGACTAAAAGCTTTACCAGTGTTAGCTGGAATTAGCAGTTATAGCGACTCTTTTGAATGGAAACCCGAGTTAGGAACCCAGATATTAGTTTTGGACTCGGAAACTCTATCTTTAGTTAGTCGCGGCGAAACAGATTCTTGGTTCCAGTGGCATTTTGCTAATGGTTTTGTGAAGGAAGATGGTTCGGTGGCGGTTGATTTTGTGCGCTTCGCTGACTTTAAAACTAATCAGCGGCTCAAAGAAGTAGCGACAGGTGAAACTCGCACCGATGCGGAGGGGACTCTGTGGCGGGTGCATCTCAATCCTCTGACGGCGAAAGTGACAGGAATAGAAGAATTGTTGGATAAACCTTGTGAGTTTCCGATCGTACCTGCTGCCGAAATAGGGCAAGACGCACGATATATTTATCTGGCAATGTATCGCCCTGACGTTGATATTGTACCGGAACGTTTCGGTGCGATCGCCCGTTTGGACACGCAAACCCGCAATCTCACAATTGCCGACTTGGGCGAAAATCGCTATCCCACAGAGCCCATCTACGTTCCAGATATTTCGTCGGAGAAAGGTTGGATAGTAACAGTTGTTTACGACGGCAATTCTGACAGCAGCGAAGTCTGGATATTTGACAGCGACGGACTTTCCCGCGAACCTGTTTGCAAGCTAGAACTGCCCGGTGTCATACCTTTGGGCTTTCACGGCACTTGGAAATCGGCAGTCTGAGAAAATTGTAAAGAAGTGTTGCGGAAGATTTATTAAAAATTGTTGCCGCTTCTCTGTCAAGTTGTTAAGGTGTGTGTAGATAGGAAATTCTCATATCTAGGAGGTGTGGAATTGATAATCTGCATTGCTCAATTATCCTGTGCCAATTCGCACGAATCCCCAGCGATTGTAAGTCGCGGCGGCACAGGATATCGTCTGCCTCTGCGGACTAAAAAAAGGGGTAATTAAGCCCTGGCGAATAACCAATCCCCGGCGTATATTCGTGGCTACACAGGCAAAGTCCGCCTCTGCAGACTGAAGGAAACCAATACCCGGCGAATAAATTCGCGGCTACACAGGCAAAGTCCGCCTCTGCAGACTGAAGAAAAAGCGGTAATAAAGCCCGCTTTGACATGATTCTCGACTAGGTTTGCCCATCTCAGGTTTGTCTGCTTGAATGAGGTTAAATGACCAGATATTTGACTGATTTCTGGCCAACCCAAAGTTTAGTTCAACTCACGCGCACGTTAGCGATTCAAAAGTTTTTAGTTTTGAGTTAACCCCACAAGTAAATGAGGTCTATCGAAACAAGATAGCCTTTTCAACAATTATGAATTATGAGTTGTTACCGCCAAAACATTCAACTCATAACTAATAATTCACAACTCACAACTCATAACTCCGTGCCGCGGTGAGCATCTACCAAAAGGTTTAATCTATGCAACTTCAAGGAAAAACGGCTCTTGTTACAGGAGCTTCGCGCGGAATTGGGCGATCGATCGCCCTGGAATTAGCGAGACAAGGAGTCAAACGCTTGTTGATTGTGGCGCGCAACCGCAAGCAATTAATTGAACTGGCAGAGGAAATCGATGTTTTGGGCACAGAAGTAGTGCCGTTAGCTTTGGATTTAACTCAGTCAGTAGCGGTGAATATTGCGATCGCCCAAGCTTGGCGAGATTGGGGCCCGATTCACCTGCTAGTCAACTGTGCAGGCGTCGCGCACCAAGCATCATTCTTGCGTTCGCCGCTGCCATTAATCGAGGAAGAAATCGCCTTAAACTTGCTCGGAACCTACACAATTACCCGCTTGATAGCTCGGCGAATGGCGACTCAAAAAGAGGGAACAATCGTCAATGTTTCGAGCTTAATGGGCAAAATAGCCGCTCCCACAATGGCGACTTATTCTGCTACCAAATTTGCCATTTTGGGATTCACCCAAGCTTTACGCAGCGAGTTAACTCAGTACAATGTTCGAGTCACAGCTTTGCTGCCATCACTAACAGATACCGACATGGTGCGAGACTTGGAGCAATTCCGCTGGGTAGTGCCCACAACTCCTGAAAAAGTTGCCCTAGCACTTGTCGCCGGATTGCAGAAAGATGCGCCGGAAATCTTGGTAGGATGGCAAAGTCATCTAGCAGTTTGGTGTCACCGAATTGCGCCTTGGTTGCTGGATTTTGTGTTGCGGATGGCAACTCCCGAACTTCGGGATAAATCGCGGGGCCGCAAATTGCGGGAGGCTTTAGCTAGCGGGCGATAAACCCTTTTATGGGCGGGCTCTCCGGCCCAACCCCTACTCCCCACAAGAAAACTCATTCTTTGTGGAACGGGCATCTTGCCCGTTGCGGGTTCTTCGGCCCATTGGTGTCAACTTAAGCTGTCAGCCCGCCCACCCGGTAGTCTGCCCGCCCACCCCGTAGTCCGCCAGGGATTGAAATCCCTGTCTCATAGCGAAAGTCCTCTGAAGAGGACTGGGAAAAAGAATTTTTGACGTTGCTGATTCACGGTAGGAATCAACTTTTTGCTTGATGTTACAAAACTCACCCTACTTGTCTTATAGCAATTGGGAAATCTGAATTCCTACCTGTATGTAGCAACGCCCAGCAACGCCGAATTTTTAAACTCATTAGTCCTCTTCAGAGGACTTTAGCTATGAGACAGGGAATTCATTCCCTGTCGGACTATCGGACTATCGGACTGTCGGACTATCGGACTATCGGATTGTCGGACTACTGGTTTAACGTTAAGTTGACACCAATGGGCATTGCCGTGTCCCTACAAGGGCTATGTACTTACTTACCAGCAAAAGTGCTGTATATCATTTCCACTCCCCTTGCAAGGTAAAAGCCGCCCAATAATAGGGCGATTTCCATTTTTCCTGCTGCATCATTTCCATCTGCGCCGCCCTCAAAGCTGCCGCCGGCGCTAACTTTTGTTGCACCATTTTTTGATAAAACTTTTGCATTAACACAGAAGTTCCCTCATCATCCACATTCCACAAACTCACCGCCACCCGCTGCGCCCCCGCATACATAAAGCCCCTTGTTAATCCCACCATTCCTTCGCCTTTAATATTCTGTCCCCTGCCCGATTGACAAGCACTTAAAACCACTAAATTTGCTGACAGTTTCAAGTTGAAAATATCCGTGAGGCGCAAAAAACCATTGACAAGATTGCCCTTGTCATCTACCATCGACATCACAATTCCTGACAGTTCGGGATTTTTGCTATTGGCAAGGCCGTGGGTGGCAAAGTGAACAATTTGATAATTAACTAAACTCCCCTCGGTAGCCGTAGTGCGACTGGCATCAAAATCAAGTATTTGACTGCTAGAAGCTGAGGGGAATAAGCTGGATATTGTTTGGGCTTCTTGGCGGGTAAATGCGAGGCGTTCGGGCGGCCATTGCCGATTAGAAGCACGAAGCGAGCGATTTAAACCGAGGTTGTTTGCTTCTAATTTTTCTGTCGTTGCTTGGGTAATTTTGCCTTTAATTCTTTCATCATCTGGACTAAAAACAGGATCTGCTAAAATTGCTAAAGTTTGGCTGGGTGGTTTTCTATCTCCGTAGTTTTGCCTGAGAATGGCGAGAGTTGAGGCCGAAGGCAAGGTAATAATTTCATGTTCGGCTATTAAGGGAACAGTGGTATTTTCTCCGGCGGTTTTGGCAAGAGTTAAAGCTTGAAAAGGGGTATAGTGCAGCACGCCGTCGGGAACAATTAATAACCGTTTATTGCCTAATTGGGCTGCGGCGGGTTGCAAAATCACTTGACCCAGATTTGTACTTGCTTGGGCAACTTGTTGGGAAATATTTCTCTGGACTGGGCTAGTTATTGCTTCTAAGAAGTTCTTAGCTGTTGTTTCAATATCTGCGCGTTTTGCTAATTCATAGCTGGTTAGTCTTGTTGATGTTACCACCCACAAATAGCTGCGGTTTTCGCCAAGGAAATACTGCAATAAAATAGTGTTTTTATCAAGAATCTGTTTCTGAATTTCTGGTAGCGTTAAAGGTTGGGGCCGGGTGAGGGCTGCGTAACGGGGGCTAGCAGTACGAATCCTGTTTTGAATTTGCTGATATTGTTCCAAAAGTACGAGGCGCTGTTTATCAATTTCAGCAATTTTAGCTGCGTTGGGACTGGGAATGCTGATTGTTTTGATGCGCTGCTTTTCAATAGCATCGAGTTCTTGTTGCACGCTCTTTTCTTGTTGCACTAAGTCGGGTGAAATGCCTTCGCGAATGTTGGCGTTACTTTCAAAAAGAAGTTCGAGAAGACTGCGGGATCTTGAACGTTCGCTGGCTTCTAGTGCTTTGATATTATAACCGGATTTAGGATTAGTTTTATGCAGTTGCATTAACAAATCGATGTAAAATTCGTAATAGTTTTGTACTGTGGCAAAGTATGAAGTACGAAATTCTGGGCTGGCTATTTTGGTGCGGAGATTTTCAATTATTTTGAGACAGGATTCAATGTAGTTGAGGGCTTCAGAAAGATTGTTTTGGTTGCGTTTGACAGAAGCTATGTTGTAAAGAGTGTTTGCTTCCCCAGCGACATCGTTTAGTGCGCGTGTCAGGGAAAGTGACTGGTTGTAATACTCTAGCGCTTTCTGTTTTTCTCCCAATGCTGAGTAGACATTGCCGATGTTGTTAAGAATAATAGCTTCCCCAACGCGATCACCACCTGATGCTCGAATCAGGATAAGGGACGAGCTGTAATACTCTAGCGCCTTCTTTTTTTCTCCCAATGCTGAGTAGACATTGCCGATGTTGGTGAGGCTGCGATATTCAAAAAGACGAGAGCCGATTGCTCGACTCAGGAGAAGCGACTGGCTGTGATACTCTAATGCTTTCTTTTGTTCTCCCAATTCTGAGTAGATACCGCCGATGTAGTTGAGGGTGAAAGCTTCCATACGGCGATTTCCTGTTGTCCGAAACAGGGGAAGCGATTGACTGTGATAGTCTAGCGCCTTCTGTTTTTCTCCCACTTCTAAGTAGACACTGCCGATGCCTAGGAGAGCTTGAGCTTCCTTACCGCGATCGCCTACTGCCCGACTCAGGGGAAGCGACTGGTTGTAATACTCTAGTGCTTTCTCGTGTTCTCCCCGAGCTGAGTATTTACCGCCGATGCTATTGAGGGCGGCAGCTTCCCCACTGCGATCGCCGATTGCCCGATATAGGAGAAGCGACTGAGTGTGATAGTCTAGCGCTTTCTGTATTTGCCCCAATACTCCGTAGAGATTGCCAAGGGTGGTGAGGGTGTGAGCTTCCCCACGGTGATCTCCGATTGCCCGAAATAGGGGAAGGGACTGACTGTAATACTCTAGCGCTTTTTTGTATTCTCCCAATAGTCCGTAGATTTTACCTATGTTGTTGAGGGTGAGAGCTTCCCCACGGTGATCGCGGATTGCCCGATACAGTTTTAATGCTTCTTCATATTTGACGATCGCATTTCTTTTTGAGTTCTCTGTTCCTTGCTGGTAAAGTTTTTCTGCCTCTTCAAATACTTTTTTAGCAGCCTCGTTACCGTTAGTTTGTGCTGTTTGTACGACTTTACCAACGGGCACGGCTGCTGCAAGTGGCTGACTTAACTGAACCGAAAGTGCGATCGACATACCAGCCAAAAACCATTGAGTGCGATCGAACATAGCCACCCCTTTTGTATTGTTGTCAATTTTAGTCGCTAGCCCCCTTAGTGTAAAGGCAGGAAGAAGTCAGGGCGATCGGCATTTTTGCTAGAGTTAACGAGTAATGCGATTCCCTGCCGGATAGCTACGCCGCGCGTACTTTTTCCCAGCATGAACAACATCCTAACTACCCCCGATCCCGTAACAACCCACTGGGATTGCCCCGAATGCGGGGGCACCGGTACCCTCAGCCCAGAAATTTGCCCTGTTTGTCTCGGAGCAAAATACATCGATCTCGCTACAATAACGAACTGGATGCTTGATTTTATGGAATCTCGCGGCTGCGATCGAGCTGAGATCGATCGATTGCGAACCGAAAGCCCAGACCCCCTAACATTAACTTTTTGCCTCGAAGTTTGTATCGCCCTTAAATAAACAATTTACCAATTACCAATTACCAATTCCCTATTCCCAATATTCAGTGTCCCTTAACCGGATGTTGCCCGTAAAAAGGCAAAGCATCCGACCAATCAGGACGGCTTCCCATTTGCCACTCCAAATAAGCCAATTCTAACACACTAGAAACCGACCAACCCAACTCGCTACCAACTTCAATTAACTGATAAGACTTCCCCCAATTATCCAGCTTTTCTTGCCAAGATTCAGGAGTCATCACCGTCTCAGGAAACAACTCAATTACACCAGAATTACTGTTAACTGAATAAACAGCACCAAACAATTGACCCCGCTGTGCAGGCATTTGCAGAGCCATATCCTCTCTCAAAAGCCCCCCCTTGTAGGGGCGGTGCCCCCGTACCCGCCCTGGTTGGGGCAGGGCGGTTTCATTTTCTTGTAGGGGCAAACCCCCCGTGGTTGCCCCGATGCCTGAAATGCCCATGAAATCATCTGTAGGTGGGGGCGGGCACGGGGGCACCGCCCCTACAAAATCGCGGGGAGGTTCTGCACTCAAAAGCCCCCCCTTAGCAAGGGGGGGTTGGGGGGGTTCCGCCCAAGCCACAGCCGCCAAAGTGGAAATCGCAAAAACCGGAATATCCAACTGTTGAGCCAAAGTCCGCGCCGTCACCATACCCATCCGAGTCCCCGTGAAACCTCCGGGCCCCTTCGCCACTGCAATAAAAGCCAAATCCGCCCAAGTTTGCGGTCCAATAAACTCGACTAAATACTGATGCAAATGAGTCGCTAAATCCCGATCCAAATTCCAAGTTTGGCAGCGAGAATCCCCGGCAAAATTGCTGATGGCTAAACCGAGTTCGCGACTAGCTGTGTGCAGGGCTAAGCCGTATTTTTTAACAGATGTTCCGTCTTGGGGATTGCTATTCACGATTACTGATAATTTTCCTTAACAAAAAACAGCGGTAAAGCCACAACTAAGCAACCCAAAAGAATGCCAAATATTCCCGTATTTAAAATCCTAGAATTACCCATGCCCCCAGTCATCAAAAACAGCACTACTAAACTTGCAAATAAATTTTTATTAGCAAATTCTTTATGTTGGGAAACTTGATGCTTCACCGTCATAAAACCCGACGTAACTATTAGCGCAAACCAAGAATTAAAAATGACTATTTGAGAGCCAAAGATAAACCAAACTAAGGCAAACATTAGCGCATCTATCCAAAAATCTTGAGTTTTCAACTTCGGCAGCCAAAATTCTTGGGTAGTAACAGAGGCGGCTTTCTTGAGTAATTGATTGTGTTGCAGCCGCACGAGTTTGTTTCTCAATTTAATCTTGGGATCGATTTGCAATATTTGCTTCCACTCCGGGCGGCGAGAATTGTTGAGTCTTCCCAACAGCTTTACGGCTGCGACTTTATTTAACTGCAAATCGGTGAGTCTGGTGGCAATTATTTGAGATAAGTGCGGATAGTAAACGGGGTTGTCTTCGGTTCTGTTGATGACGATATTGAGCTGTTGCTTGGCTTGACTGACTTGGATTGTAACATTGTACGGGGCGAGATCCTCTTGTAAAGCTTGCTGAATTTCGGCTTGCTGTTGGCGAGTGAAAAGCGAGACACCGGGCGCAGGTGTAACCACCCGTTCTGCGGGCGTTTCCGGCGCGTCTAGCACCGGCGGTGCGTCTAAATACACCGGTTTGGGGTTCAAGTGCCGGATGACTGCTGATGCTGAACTGTAGCGCCGATTGGTGGCACTTTGAAGCATGGTGTCGAGGATGCGGCCGAAATCATCGCTAACAGCAGTCTTCAAATAATTTCGCCAAGCCCAAGAATCCTCTGTACTGTCGAACAAGTCGAAGGGAGGAATTTCAGTCAGCAAGTGAATGCAAGTAACGCCCAAACTGTAGATATCGCTAGCAAAAACTGCTTTCCCCATCAATTGTTCTGGGGCTGTATAAGCAGCACTGCCGATGATTGTACCAGTTTGCGGCAACCCGGTTGCTGTTACTTTCTTAGCTGCACCAAAGTCTACTAAAACAATATCTTTTTGGAAAGGAGAGGGCTGATAGGAATTTTCTAAGGCGGGTAAAGGAGTTGGAGTTAGTCGGCGGCGAATGATATTTTCGGGTTTGATATCGCGGTGAATAACTTTGGATTTGTGGACGAAGTGGAGCACTGGCAATAAATCGTTGAGGATTTGCCGAGTTTGAGTTTCGGTGAATGCTCCTTTTTGTTCTAATTCTCTGGCTAGGTTTTTGCCGTCTATAAATTCTTGTACTAAATACTGTCTCCCGTCTTGTTCAAAATGCGCGATTAATTCTGGAATCTGGGGATGTTTTCCCAAGGTTTCTAGCTGGGCTGCTTCTTTGTGAAATAGTTGAGCGGCTTTTTCGGCTGAGGTATTTTGCTGCAAAAATTGCTTGATTACGCACTGCGAAAAAATCAGGGGTTTGGTTTCATCAACTGCTAGAAATGTTCGGCCAAAGCCTCCTTGCCCGATCGGCTTTAGGGTTCGGTAGCGAGATGCTGATGGCGTTTCTGAATCAAGAGTTAACAACAATTTTGAGCCACAACTTTGGCACAATTCTGCATCCCCTGGGTTTTGCGGATTCTGACAAGTTGGGTTTAAGCAATAGCACATTGGATTTTAGATTTTAGATTTTAGATTTTAGATTTGTAATGGGGAATGGGGAATTGGGCATCGGCCAAACAGGGCATCGGCCAAACAGGGCATCGGCCAAACAGGGCATCGGGAATTGGGAATTGGGAATTGGTTATTGGTTGTTATCGCCAACAACTCACAAAAAACCTATAAAAAACAACAAATAGCAACCAACAACCAACAAATGACTAATGACTAATGACTAATGACTAATGACTAATGACTAATGACTAATGACTAATGACTAATGACTAATGACTTCTTCCTTAAGTCGGGACGAGTTCGCCTGGCCGCAATGAGGCCCATTTGCCGGTCTCTTGCTTGAAACTCTCACACCCAACGACATCCCATTCCATTTCAATTGCGTCTTGGCGCGGGCGGATGTTGACGTTGATGGTGGGTTCTACGGGGTCGAAATCGGGTGTTTCGGTAAGGTGAAGCTGTTCGTGCTGTTCTTCTACGGCGTGGTAGGTGAAGCAGCGGTCTACATAGTGGCAGTTAATACAAATACACATTCTTGATATCCTCTGTGCATTTCAAAAAGATTGGTTAAATTTGAGCTTTCTGTTAATCTAGCGTAGCAAGAGCTTAATTGTTTGTAAGTTTGTTGATTTTTGTTGCGATGCCGATTAATTTGCCCTCTTCATTATCTCCTGATTCTTGGCCGTTTGATTTGGAACTGCTGACACCGCCTGCTTATCTGGTGGGCGGTGCGGTGCGGGATGCGCTGCTGGGGAGGCGATCGCACTATTTTGATTTAGATTTCGTTATGCTAACACGGGCCGTGAAGACTGCTCGAAAAATTGCCGATCGCACGAATGGTGGATTTGTCTTGTTGGATGCGGAACGCCAAATTGCACGGGTGGTGTTTGCGGGCGGTACGGTGGATTTGGCGCAAGCGGAAGGGGGGAGTCTGGAGGGGGATTTGCTGCGCCGGGATTTTCGGATAAATGCGATCGCCTGCAATCCTTTTACAGGAGAAATCATCGATCCTTTGGACGGTCAAACTGATTTGCGGTTGGGTGTGCTGCGGATGGTTTCGCGGTCAAATTTGGAGGACGATCCGCTGAGGTTATTAAGAGCTTACCGCCAAGCGGCGCAGTTGGGTTTTGCGATCGAAGCTGAAACTCAATCGGCGATTCGGGAATTGGCGCCGCTGTTGAGTCGGGTAGCCGTGGAACGGGTGCGGAGTGAATTGGGTTATTTGTTGAGCAATCCTGACGGTGTTCCTTGGATTTGTCGCGGTTGCGAAGATGGTTTGTTTTCGATTTGGTTTGAAAGTGCGATCGACCGTTTTGATATTTTGACAAAAATTGATGCGTCTGCTGCCAAGTTAGCGGCAATTTATCCAGATTTAGGGAGAGAATTTTCGCGATCGATTCGAGATACGATTAAAACGCCGTTGTTGGCGGTTGCGAAGTTGGCTGTTTTGGCAGATTCCGACCCGACAATTGCTGAAACCCAGTTGCTGCGGTTGAAGTACAGCAATGCGGAGATTAAAAGTGCGATCGGGATTTTGAAATACTTGCCAAAATTGCCAGCAAAACCAATCGCCCAAATGTCTTTGCGAGAACAGTATTTTTTGTTTCGGGATGTGGGAATAGTATTTCCAGTTTTAGCGGTTTTGGCGGTGGCGGCGGGAGTTGCGGTTGATGAGATTTCACTGTTAATTAATCGCTATCTGGATGCTGATGATATTATTGCTCATCCCACACAATTAGTTAGCGGCAATGATTTAATGGAATATTTAAATTTGCCGAGAAGTCCGCGCATCGGTCAATTTTTAATGGAGATTCAATTAGCGCGGGTGGAGGGGAGAATTGCGACTCGCGAAGATGCGCTGAAATTGGCGGCAGAGTTGGTTAATCAGTAAGTTTAAATTGATATATTGCAGAAATTAGAACGGGCAAGATGCCCGTTCCACAAGACACTTAATTGTATTGTGGGCCGTTGCTCTGAGCAACGCCCTAAAAAGTTAGTATACAATGGTGCAAAATGTGCATATTAACTGATATCTTGCACCATTGTCAGCAACAGGCTTTTCGGCCTGTTCCACAAAATATAAATTTTCTTGTGGAACAGGCCGAAAAGCCTGTTCATAAAAGGCTAATTGAAAATGGTGCAACATATGAGTATTAAACAACATCCCTTAATTCTTCCGGCAAGTCAAACTTGCCATCTGCACCCGCTTTAAACTCAAGAACTTTCAACACAGCATCAACATTCAGCGGCCCGTAAATGTGCGGGTAATTCTCACCCGCCGCCAATTCATACTTAAGTTCAGCTTCTAGTTTGTCCGAGTCAATCCAAAGCAGCAGCAATCCTGTTTGTCCCACAAAAAATTTATTAGCAGATCTAAGAACTTGTGTCAGAGTCGAACAGTGGATAAATCCTTCAGTATCTAGCGTATCGCCGCGATAGGATTGAACTTGTTTTGCTTCTTCCCACTGTTGGCTGCGGGTGATGTGAAAAATAATGCTCATAATTGAATAAGTTCTAGGTTGAATTGACAATTGGCAGCAAAATTTGAGAGGGACAATGCCCGCCACAACTTACTGTCAGCGTGATAATTTTAGCATCGATCGCCCGCGCTTCACCGTCCGGCGCACCCGTTCCCGGATTCACGTCGTAAGCGGGAAAACAAGTCGCACTCACACTCAGACGCAACGCATTACCTTTGGCAATTTGCATACAAGTTGCTTGCAGCACAATTCTTACAGGTGTTTCATCTGAATTCACCCGCACGTAACCTTGAGTAAAATTGTAGACGCTGCCGCTATCTTTGACCTCAGAAAGTATCGCACACAAATCAAAACTCGGCGCATCGGCGGTACAAAATACTTCGACAATTATATCTCCAGCTAAGTGCAAATCGGCTGTTAGCGGGGCCGTTGTGTATGTTAACACATCGGTGCGGCAGTCAATAGTCGATCGCTCCATCGCACCTGCAGGAAATGCAGCGTGACCTCCCAAGGACGGCACCGGCCGCCAAGGGTCATGTACGAATATATCATCAGTGCAAACATCCGCGCCACTCTCTGTTAAAATACCCGCATCTTCTCTCATCGCGGCAAGTCCGGTACTTGCTAAAAAATAAGATTTATGATTATTATTAGGCCATTTATCAAATTTTAGCCAATCATTCCTCCCCATCTCAAATAGTGAAATCTGCCGCTGGTCTAATATTCCTGTATCAACTCCTTTGAGGAAGCGATCGAACCAGCGAATTTGCAACTCATCCACAGGATTTGAAGCTGCCAAACCATAATCCAACGCTCCCACTTTTCGCCCCCAAGGTAAATGCGCCCAAGGGCCAATTATCAAATGCTGCGGACAGGAACTCCGGCTAGCCATTTCCTTGTAAAGATGGATTGTTCCCCGCAAATAAGTATCAAACCAACCCCCCACGTGCAGCATGGGCAAGTCTAAATCTTTGATGTTTGGCGATAACTTTTGCCAATACTCGCTCGGTCGATAATTATCCAACCAATCGTGATAATATGAGTCTGGTGCCAGCTTTTTAATAATCTCAGGACGCGCCGGCACGGTATCGTATAGCGGGAGATTTCTCGAAGCTGCATACAAGGCTTGATAGGCAGAAATATCGGCTTTTAAGCGAGCGGTTTCTGCCGCTAGCTGAATTGCCCAGCCGAGATTTGATTGCAGGCAAAATGCGCCGCCTTCATAGGCCCAATCTGCGTATAAATTGCAGCCTACCATTGCCGGACAAATTGTGATTAAAGCCCTCGGTTTAGCAGCGGCAGTGTAGAGTTGAGTCATGCCTTGGTAGGAAAAACCGTACATTCCGACTTTGCCGTTACTTCCCGGCAAATTAGCTGCCCAATTGACGCTATCAAAACCGTCTTGTGTTTCGCTAACAAATAGGTTAAATTCGCCTTCGGAAGTGCCTCGTCCCCGCACGTCTTGGATGACAACGATGTAGCCGTGTTTGGCGTACCATGCGGGATGGGAATATACTACTGTAGAGGCGATAGCCCTTCCGTAAGGTTGCCGCATTAATAATACTGGAAATTCGCCCTCCGCATCGGGGCGGTAGATGTCAGCATCTAAACGCACGCCATCTTTAGTTAGCATTGACGCTGTTTCTTTCGGGCAAAGTTTCAGCATAAATCCTAAAAAACATCAAATAAAAACGTTCGTAATGTAACTAACATCTTGCACCTCTCAATAAGCCTTTTATGAACAGGCTTTTCGGCCTGTTCCACAAGAGATAAATTTTGTGGAACAGGCCGAAAAGCCTGTTCTTGAGAATGGTGCAACATCTCCGTAGTAAGGGCTTTAGCTTTTTCTCTAAGCACTCAAGTTCTTACTACAAACCTAGAACTCAAGTCCTTAGTACAAACCTAGCACGGTACGAGTACATCCGATCGCCTGAGAACTCTCATATCTTCCTCATCGAGTTCGACTGGTGTGCCGCTGCGAATTAGTTCCACAAAATCCTCATTCGGCACCATGATGCACAAAGTGTACAAACGTCCACTGCCCGTATTCTCAATTACGTGAGTGCCTGTTGGAGGCACTAACAAACTATCTCCCGGTTGAATACTAACTGTTTTGCCGTCGCAGGTTGCTTGCCCTGTTCCTTTGAGTACAAAAAACATTTCTACTGCAAATTGATGGCGGTTGGGAGGGGTTTTGCCACCCACATCGAAAATTTCCACGCAAACTGTTAATGAAACATTAGCTATTACCGGATCGAAGACGATAGCTAATCTATTAGTATCGCCAGGACTGATGCGAAATGCTTGGTAGTCTTTCGGAGACTTTATAACAGGAATCACGCACTGGTTTGTCATTTTTTTGTGCTTAATTGTTAATTATCGTAGGGGCGGTGCCAAGAGTGCCCGCCCAGCCCCGTACCCGCCCAGCCCCGTACCCGCCTACTCAGTTTCTTAATCAAGAGGGGCAACCACGGGGGGATTGCCCCTACACTCATTCTAGGAATCATTGCTGACTACTATTTAATTGCTTCTAACATAGCCTGAGAATCCGACAAAAAGCCAAAACATTGTTTAACGTTATAAAGAGTAGCTTGCCAGCAATACTCTGGAGATGTGGTAGCTGTACAATCTTTGACTAAAATACAGTCGTAACCGAGGAAATTAGCATCTTGCAGGGTAGCCATGACGCACTGATCGGCGTTTACTCCCCCAAAGAAAAGTGTAGTTCGGCCGAGGTTCCGCAAGATACTATCTAAAGGAGTATCCCAAAAGCCACTCATTCGATATTTATCAACACAAATATCCTCCGGTTTGGGTTTTAATTCATCGACAACCTGCGCCGCCCAACTCCCTGCCATCAGTACAGGTGCGTTGTTTTTTGGCAGCGGATCTCCCAAACCTACGCCGTCGCCTGTGGGATTGTAAACGTGACGGGAAGCTGCACTAATATTGAGCAAATCGGGGCGGTTCCCCCAGTTAATCCAAATAATTGGTACTGCGTGCGATCGCAATTTTGGCAGCAAATTTTTTAAAGGATTAATTGGAGTTCGGGCGGGCGTTACATCTACGCCAATATGTGCTAGCCAACCGTCGGGATGACAGAAATCGTTTTGCATATCTATCACCAACATTGCTGCTTTTGCTAAGTCCAAACGCAGGGTTTTAGTTTCTGTTTCCAGGGTAACAGGTTGAGGCGCGATCGGCGATCGGGTGATATCGGCAATTTTGGCATCAACTTTCCAAGCATTCGGCGGTACGCCCAAGGTGCGGAGAGAATCAGGATTCATAGGGATTTTGGCTCAAAAACAATTTCAATCTTATAACTATTTGATTGTTACTAACTTGTCATATCTTAAATCTTTGTTATAATTAAGTATCCGTGGCAACTTTTTGAGAAATTTTAGGATTTATTAACTTTATTACAGGCGATCGCAAATGTTAACGCCGGGGAATCATCAAATAAAAATTAAGGTAAATTTACAAAAAGGGTAAATCTATGAGCTTTACAATTCAAAATGCTTTAATTCCGGTTGATAGCGGTTATGAAACCGCAGATGTGCAAGTGGTGGATAATTGCATAAGTGCGATCGGGCCAAATTTAGAACCTGCGGAAACAGTTACTAACGGCAAAAATAAGCTGCTGCTACCCGGTTTTGTCAACGCGCACACTCACTCTTCAGAAATGTGGCAACGGGGCATAATTCCCCCTTTGCCGCTGGAATTATGGATTGCCGAATTATACGATTTTACACCTCTCGATCCCGAACAAGTTTATTTGAGTGCCTTGGGAACTGCGGTAGAAACATTGCTGTCGGGCGGTACAAGCGTAGTCGATCATTTAGTTTTGATTCCGGGGCAAGAATTAGAGACAATCGCCGCCGCAGTTCGCGCTTATCAAGAAATCGGCATCCGCGCTTTTATCGGGCCGTTAATTCAAGATGAATCCCTGACGGCGGGAATGCCGGCGGGCGATAGCGGCATCGAACACGCGGCTTACATTCGATCGACTAAGGCAACTTTGGAATTAATGGAAACAGCCATAAAACAGTTTCACAATCCCGCAAAAGGTGTTAATATGTTGGTGGCGCCGACGGGAATTCAACTGTGTTCCGATGCTTTGTTTGAAGGCTGCATAGAATTGAGCGATCGCTACAATCTTTGCCGCCACGCCCACCTCTTGGAAACCCCCGCTCAAAAACAGTTAGCTCATGAAAAATACGGCTGTAGCGCTGTCGAACACCTGCAAAGAATTGGTTATTTGAGTCCCCGGACTTCCTTAGCGCACTGCGTTTGGCTGGACGATTCCGACATTGCGATTATGGCAGAAACGGGAGCGACAGTCGTACACAATCCCCTCAGCAACTTGCGGCTAGGAAGCGGCATTGCACCGATTTTGAAATACCGTCAAGCGGGAGTCAACGTATCTTTTGGCTGCGACGGCGCTGCTAGCAATGACTCTCAAGATTTGCTGGAAGCCATTAAAATTGGTTCGATTTTGCACAATATCACGGATTTGGATTACCGCCAATGGATTACACCGCGCCAGTCTGTAGAAATGGCATCCCTGGGAGGAGCAAAAGGCTTGAATCTCGCCGATGAAATGGGTTCGCTGACAGTCGGTAAAAAAGCCGATTTTGTACTCTATGATTTAACCAGTTTATCATTGCTGCCGCGCACCGATCCAATTGGCTTGCTGATTTTGGGACGCCCGACTAATGCGGTAGACAGCGTTTGGGTAAACGGCAAGCAAATTATCGCCGAAGGTAAGGTAAAAACGATCGATGTTGATGCTTTGAGGCGGGACTTATTCGATCGCAGCGAGTGGAATAGCAAGCGTCAATCGCAAACGGTGAGCGAGATTGAAGCGCACTACCGCCAAGTTATGAAACTGCAAGGTTATTCTTAAAAAATTAACCAATAGAATATGATATCATGTCCGGTTGAATCACATAATTAGCGTCGCCACTAAAAATTAACGCAATCAACCTCGCAAATCCCAATCACTCAGAAGCACTAGCCATGACACCCCCTAACAACCAGATAAATGTAGACGCCAGACTTGTTGCAGCTAATACCAAATTTGGTTTTAACTTGTTGAACACCCTCAGCAAACAACAGCCGAATCAAAATATCTTTATTTCCCCTACTTCTGTCGCCCTCGCACTGTCAATGACATACAACGGAGTCAGCGGAGAAACGAAACAAGAAATGACAAAAGTTCTCGAATTAACGGGAATGACTCCCCAAGAAATCAACGCAGCAAATCAAGCTTTGCAAAATAGTTTGCAGAAAGTTGACCCCACTGTCCAAGTATCAATTGCCAACTCGCTTTGGGCGAAACAAGGCTTCTCCTTCAAACCAGAATTTCTGCAAACAAATCAAGAATACTACAAAGCTAATCTTACCGAACTCGACTTTATGAATCCGCAAGCTCCCAGCATCATTAACAACTGGGTAAGCGAAAAAACTCACGGAAAAATTGATCGAATAGTCGATCAAATTAGCGCCGATCAACTCTTGTTTTTGATTAACGCCATCTATTTCAAAGGCAACTGGGAAACGCCCTTTGATAAATCTCAAACTGCCAACAAAACTTTCTCTTTACCCGATGGCACTTCCAAGCAGCATCCGATCATGTCTCAGGAAGACAGTTATGGGTACTACGAAACAGACAAATTTCAAGCAGTCAGTTTACCTTACGGAGAAGAAGGCGCTCTGGCCATGTATATTTTCTTGCCCAATTCCAATAGCAATTTGGCAACTTTCTTGCAGGAATTAACACCAGAAAACTGGAATCAATGGATGCAATTTTTAAAATTTAGTAGGGAAGTTGGGAGTATTGAAATACCGCGCTTCAAAATGGAGTATGAAGTTGAACTCAACAGCACACTCATAGCTTTGGGAATGGCAGGAATTTTTGATATATCAAAAACCGACTTTTCTCCGATGACTGATGACAACGTAGCAGTAGATTCAGTAAAACACAAAACATTTGTCGAAGTGAACGAAGAAGGTACAGAAGCAGCCGCAGTGAGTTCAAAGGCGTTCTTCTGTCCGCCTTTTAAAATGAATGTAAACCGTCCATTCTTTTGTGCCATTCAAGACCATACTACAGGAACAATATTATTTATGGGTATCATTGTTGACCCCCAATAATATCAAAAATAGTAGGTGCGTCAGGAAATGTTCGACGGAGCATCTCAGTTTTGCATTTACAGTGCGAGCGTCCCCGCTCGCGTATTGTACAATACGCGAGCGGGGACGCTCGCACTACAATAAAAAAATGCTTTTTACAAAACTGAGATGCTCCCATGTTCGATCGACTTTTAATCAAATAACCCTAGCTGACGCACCCTACCAAGCTAATTATACGGTAAAATATCAGTCTAAAAATAATCATATTTGCGACAAATTGATGATTAAACTGCACAAATGGCAGCGGATACTGGCTTTAATAGTTGTTTTTACGATCGCCCTTACCTCCTCCGCGATTTTATCCCCGCGTCTCTTGGCTCAAACCCCGCCCAAAACCCCAACAACCGAATTGCGCGGCGTCTGGCTGACGAACATTGACAGCGAGGTTATTTTCTCCCGCAACAACATCATTGACGCTGTAAATCGACTGGACAAACTTAATTTTAATACCATCTATCCCACGGTTTGGCAAGGAGGCTATACGCTTTATCCCAGTGCTGCAGCCGAACGAGTATTCGGACAGTCGATCGACCCATCGCCCGGATTGAAAGACCGAGACATCCTCAAAGAAATTATAGCACAATCCCACCAAAAAGGTATAGCAGTAATCCCCTGGTTTGAGTTTGGTTTCATGGCTCCCGCCGAATCAGAATTAGCCACACTTCACCCCGACTGGCTGGCGCAGCGGCGCGACGGTTCAACTATTTGGAAAGAAGGCAAACACGATCGAGTTTGGCTGAATCCCTTTCATCCCCAAGTGCAGCAATTTATCTTAGATTTAATCCTAGAAGTTGTCGATAATTATGATATAGATGGCATTCAATTTGACGACCATTTTGGCTTGCCAGTAGAATTTGGCTACGAGCCGCTAACAGTGTCAATGTATCAGGAACAAATCAAAAGCCCTCCCTCTGATGACCCCCGCGAAACCTTCTGGGTGCGGTGGCGCGCTGACAAAATTAACGACTTCGTGGGGCGAGTTTCCCGCGCCATCAAATCCCGCAAAGAAAAATGTATTGTCAGCTTATCTCCGAACCCTTTTCACTTTGCTTTACCCGCCCACTTGCAGGACTGGTTTACCTGGGAAAGACGCGGCTTCATCGACGAAATTGTGTTGCAGGTTTATCGCAGCGATATCAAGCGTTTTAGTGCCGAACTGGAACGGGAAGAAGTTAAATTGGCTAAACTTAACATTCCAACTGCGATCGGCATTTTAACCGGTCTTAAAAATAATTCTGTTCCCCTCAAACAAATTCAAGAACAAGTGCAAGAAGTGCGAAAAAGAGATTTCGCTGGCGTGTCGTTCTTTTTCTACGAAAGTTTGTCAAATTGGGCGAGGGAAACCCCCGAACAGCGCAATTATGCCTTACAAGAATTATTCCCCACAAAGATGCAGCGCCCGCCATCCGAAGGCAGAATTTGAGGGAGCATCTCAGTTTTGCATTTACAGTGCGAGCGTCCCCGCTCGCGTATTGTACAATACGCGAGCGGGGACGCTCGCACTACAATAAAAAAAATGCTTTTTACAAAACTGAGATGCTCCCGAATTTGAAACCCACGGTTAAAATGAGAAAAATCATACAGCGCTTAGGAATTGTCATCTTATCTTTGACCGCTTTCCTAATAATTGGCTATCTCACTCCCAGAAAATGGGGAAATTACTCGCAGGCAGATTGCACAATCTCTCTATACATTTCCAACCAAGGCATTCACACCGAAATTATTGTTCCAGTTAAAAATGAATATTTTGACTGGAATCAATTTTTACCGCTAACAGAAATAGGGCGGGATGCCACTTCTGATTATCAATATTTGTCTTTTGGCTGGGGAGATAGAGCTTTTATGTTGGAAACTCCCACATCAGGAAGTATCAACCCAGTTACAGCTTTCAAGGCGCTATTTCTCGCTACTCCGTCTACCGTACACGTTCAAAGTTATCGGGTTTTCCCCTCAATTATAGAAACCAAATGTGTTAAAATCAGCGGCAAAAATTATCGTAATATGGTAAATTTTATTAATAATTCATTCCTATTAGACGCAGCAGGTAATAAAATTAAAATTAGCTACGGCTACGGTAACAGCGATAGTTTTTATGAAGCAAAAGGCAGTTACTCTATTTTGAGAACTTGCAACGACTGGACTGCCGAAGCTTTGCAAAAAACCGATGTCAATACTCCTTTATGGTCAACGCTTTCTTCGGCGATTATGTTTCATTTAAATAGCGGTTGCGAATGTCCCAAATAAATGGTATTAGGTAATACGATTTTAGAATTTAGATTTGAGATTTTAGATTTTAGAATTCGGAATGAATGATTATGTATGGGTTTGGATATTGCCTAAAGTTGCATTCTTTTTTTTAACTGGTATAATTAGCAATTTGAGGAAAAATTATGAATGTAATTCCAGCGATCGACTTATTGGATGGAAAATGCGTCAGATTGTATCAGGGAGACTACGCGAAGTCTCAAACTTTTAACGACAACCCCGTCGAAGTCGCGAGACAGTGGGTAAATGAAGGCGCGACAATGCTGCATTTAGTAGACCTCGACGGTGCCAAAGCAGGTCATCCAGTCAACCAAGCAGCCATTGAAGCGATCGTCCGATCGGTAGACGTTCCCTGTCAAGTAGGTGGGGGAATGCGCGATCGCGCCTCGGTTGCTGGTATCCTCAATTTAGGCGTGCGGCGCGTCATTCTCGGCACTGTCGCCGTCGAACAACCGCAATTAGTCGGCGAATTGTGCGCCGAATTTCCCGATCGAATTCTGGTCGGCATCGATGCCAGAAATGGTAAAGTTGCTACTAGAGGCTGGCTAGAAACTTCGGAAGTTTTAGCCACAGAATTGGCGCAAAAAATGGCCGAGTTAGGGGCGGCTGAAATTATTTACACCGACATTCACCGTGACGGTACTATGGAAGGGCCGAATTTGGAATCTTTGCGCGAGATTGCTAACGCTATTTCGATTCCGGTGATTGCTTCCGGCGGCGTTAGTTCGATCGCCGATTTGTTGAGTTTGCTGGCTTTGGAACCAATTGGTGTCAAAAGTGCGATCGTCGGTAGGGCAATTTATACCGGCGACATCTTGCTAAAAGAAGCAATTCAAGCAGTCGGCCAAGGGCGGTGGCAGGATGTACCGCCAGATTTGGGTTCTTCAAGCTTTGCTTGATATAGCAAATTCCACATTTATGAAGTACACCCGCCTATGGCTCAATCCCCGTAGGGACAAAGGCTTTCGCCCAAGGAGTGTCAACTTTCCACGTCAAACCCGCAGTCCGACAGGGGTTGAAACCCCTGTCTCAAAGCACAAGTCCTCGCTATGAGGACTAAAGAAATGGGTAACAACTCATCAGTCCTCATAGCGAGGACTTTCGCTATTAGACAGGGACTTCAGTCCCTGGCGGTCTTTCGGCTTAAGTGGACACTAATGGACTCTTGGAGTGTCCCTACTACACTTCATAAATTCAATCATCAATTAACGTAGAATCGTCTTTCTTACCATCATCGTAACCATGTTTTTGAACCATACAATTACAGCTTTAAGTTCTGGGATGGCATCCCTAGTTGCTCCCATACCTCTGTTAGCAACAGTCGAGGCAGAAAATTCGCCGATCGTCCTCAGCGGAGTTTTGCTCACTTTAGTAGTGATTTATCTCGCCAGTAAATTAGGCGCAGAAGCGGCTAGAAACTTCGATTTTCCGCCGGTTTTGGGTGAACTTGTAGCAGGGGTAATTGTTGGCGTATCTGCTTTACACCTAATCATTTTTCCCGAAGCAGGGCTGTCAGCATCCAACTCAGGGATTATGACAGTTCTGCAATCGATTAATCATCTGTCTCCTGCCGCCCTCACCAGTGTGTTTGAATCCCAGAGTGAAGTCATTTCAGTGCTGGCTGAATTAGGCGTAATTATTCTGCTGTTTGAAATTGGCTTAGAATCGGATATCAGACAACTCAAAGAAGTGGGGGTTCAAGCTGTCGTTGTCGCTTGTGTCGGCGTGGCAGTTCCCTTTGCCGCCGGTACTGCGGGCTTGATGCTCATTTTCCACACCGCGGCGATTCCGGCGATTTTTGCGGGGGCTGCTTTGACGGCAACCAGCATCGGAATTACCTCCAAAGTTTTGTCGGAATTAGGACAACTCAAATCTAAAGAAGGTCAAATCATTGTTGGTGCGGCGGTGATTGATGATGTGCTAGGAATTATTGTCCTGGCTGTTGTTGCCAGTTTAGCGAAAACCGGTGAGATTGATGTTGTTAATGTCATCTATTTGATAGTCAGTGCAACTGCCTTTCTGCTAGGTTCGATTCTATTGGGCGGTGTGTTTAACAAAAGCTTTTCTGCCGTCGTAGACACACTCAAAACTCGCGGCAATATAGTCATCCCGGCATTTATCTTTGCTTTCTTCATGGCTTTTCTGGGCAATGCAATTCATCTCGAAGCGATTTTGGGTGCGTTTGCGGCTGGTTTGGTGTTGGATGAAAGCGATGCCCGCGAGGAGTTGGATGAATTGGTGAAACCCATCGCCGATTTATTTGTGCCAATCTTTTTTGTAACCGTGGGAGCTCGGGCGGATTTGGGGGTTTTGAACCCAACAGTGCCGGATAATCGGGCTGGTCTTTTGATTGCCGTATTTTTGATTGTGGTTGCGATTTTGGGCAAGCTGGTGACTGGTTGGGTGGTGTTTGGTCTGCCGGGAATCAATCGATTGGCGATCGGAGTGGGGATGATTCCTCGGGGCGAAGTCGGGTTAGTGTTTGCCGGCATCGGTTCGGCGAGTGGGATTTTGGATAAACCGTTAGAAGTCTCGATTATTATCATGGTGATTCTGACGACATTTTTAGCGCCGCCTTTTCTGCGGGTTGCTTTTGGCGATACGGTTGAACCTCCAGCTAGCGGGGAACCTGCGAGCAAGCAAATCGTTTGATTGAGAGAATTTGAGCTAATACAAAATCCGGGTTACTCACCCCCTTGGGGAACTCGCGCAGCTCATTTTTCCCCCTCTCCCCCTCTCCCCCTCTCCAACAATAAAGGGGTTTTTAACCCGGATTTTGTATTAGGGCGATCGGCTGATTTGGAAACACAAATGTCGAGCGTCCAATTTTTTTCGCCGTAATATCATGTCCGGTTAATTAGTTATCATTTGAGTGCGAGCGTCTAGCTCGCGACCTAGACGCTCGCACTAAACAATAATTAGGGCTTGCTGAATATATCGATCGCACTTGACGTAGCGAAAGGTTATGCGATCGCTCCTATCGAGGGTAAAGTGCAAAATAAACAGGTAGAATAGGTCAAAACCCGTGCATCACCACCTGCGATAGTGTACAGAAAAGCGCTCGCTTGCCCCAAGCCCCCCATCCGAATCACCCCAATCAAACATCTTTAACCGAGCTTTCAGATATTGACTTTTTTGAGAAATGCGATTAAAGTTAGCATATATATAGTCCTAAACCTAATTTAAGGAGACAGGTAATGTTTGATAACCCCCACAATGCAGCTATATTGGCTCGGGGTATCGCAAAAGCGAGATCCGGCGATAAGAACTTGAGTCGTGTTTGTCTATGGGAAGCCGACTTTCGCAATGCCGATTTTAGCAATGCTGACTTGACTCACTCCGCCCTACAAGGGACTAATCTGAGTGGAGCGAATTTAAGCGGTGCCAACTTAAGTGGAGCGAATTTAAATGGTGCCAACTTAAGCGGAGCAAATTTAAGCGGTACCAACTTAAGTCAAACTCTGCTAGATGGAACTGACCTAAGCAATGCAAACTTAAGCAATGCAAATCTGAAGTCTTCCAGCCTTTTATCAACTAACTTTCAAGGCGCTAATTTAAGTAACGCAAGCTTTCGTGATGCTAGCTTGATTAGTACCAATTTGTGTAACACCAACCTGCGTGGAGCTATCTTTTATGCAGCGAGACTCAGGGGTGTAAAGATGCAGGGGGCGATTGGTGATATAACTACTAAGCTAGCTAGTTTGAGGGACTTCAGTGAGTACGAGGCTGGCTTTCGATATGATGATGCTCAACTAAATTACGAGCGTATAGATAAGTGGAAAAAGGATTAGGTAGAAGAAGTCGGATTCAAGCCAGGAGCAAGCAGGGAAGTACAATTAAGCCAATTAACGAATTGACGCTGCATATGCCCATTTGCAGCAGGCTACAAGTTGCAAACTTTAGTTAGAGTCTGCAACTTAAGACCTCAGCTACCCACGAAATCTAGCTAATTATTTCATTAGCTAGATGAGGCATGTGATTATTCTGCATATTGACTGATGACTGCTGTAATACATTAAGCCCTGCCATTTTGTTTGCTTCAGCAGATACACTAGTATCAATCAAGGGTTTTCGAGGAGAGTGATTGCTTTCTGCACGCTCTTTTTGTTCTTCAACAGCTTTCGCAAAGCGACTAACAGAAGCACTAGATTGTTGGGCGTATTCTTGAATTTTCTGAAGAGCTTCGTCAACAAGAGAAGGCAAGTTACTCGGTGAATTGAAGCTGCTATCCAAAGGCTGATTTGACATACTGTTACCCTTTAGTACTTTTTAATACTAGCAAACTCCAGTATTAGATGTCAACAAGAAGTGAAGCTGGAAACTATTAACTGGCGACTATAGAAGATGCATGAGGTCAAGCAGCATAGGCAATACAGATCTACGTATAATTGACGCGAGACAATTAGCAGACTCAACCCGTGAGAAGCTTATAAGTCATGCTTAGCAAGCAATAGAGCCTAAAAAGCAAGCTGTTGATTGATACAGAAATTTTTGCATACGCCCTGTAGTTCTTACAAGGCGTATCTTTTCGTCCAATCCGCTGCGGTTCTTCTGTATTGTCCTTCATCCATTTTGAAAAGATCAGCAACCTCTGCGTTTAATTCCACGGTTACGGGTTTTGGAAGTCTCGCTTTGACTTCATCTCGATTTCTATGTGGATTTAGCCTCAAAATTGCATCTACTTTGGTCTCTAGCACTGATTCAGGTTCATTCAAGATCGGTTGTTTAAACAAATCCACAATTTGTTTAAGCAATTTTGTCACCGTAATCGATGGCGACCAGAATTGCGGGCTAAGGCTCTGCAAGCCAATTTCTCCTGCGCTACTAATATTGGGATGGCAAATTTTAGTTGTACACACAATCTTGGGCGGTTCGTAGGGAAACTCATTTGAAAAATTAATCTCAAAATGAAAGGTTCCATCTTCATAAGGAGAACCAACGGGTCCATTAATCAGCCCCTGCCACTGCCAAGGATTACCGGGTACAGCTTCTGCCGAGGCACAATACGGAGGATTCTGCCTTAACTTCTGCATTTGTTCGTCAATTCGTTTCAAAGCTGCATTCATAGATTTAATTTCCTAAGCGCGTTAAGAATAGCGGTGGTCAATGAGGTTGCTGTAGCGAGTAGTGGAAGCGAATCGGGTGCCTGTCACTTTGGCAGGTGCATAATTTGAGGCTCAGTGCAACGAGATGGCTGAAAGCCTGTAGATAGAGCATTGAAACTTCTAGATAGGGCTTGCTGAATAGTAGAAGCATATCATAGGTTCACGGGATACTATCCAGAATCAGTTCATGCCGTTAGCGAAGCTTGCAGAAGAGGATCGCATTTACCGTACAAGAGAAAACCGAGCATGGTGCAAATAAAAAGGAATTAGAATCAGTGGGCCACCCCTAGATATATCGCTCCTGTTCTTAGTTTGCGATAGATTATTCAGCAAGCCCTAATTATAAGCGATCGCTCGGACTTGATATAAGTTCTAAGAGAGGTTAAACTATGTCCCGCCTATCTTCCACTCTTTTGTTTGCTTTCTTATTGCTATTTCCCACTGCGACAATTGCTCAAATCGTCCCCGATCGCACTTTAGGCACTGAAAACTCCCGCACAGTTTCCGACACCATCAATAACATACCATCAGACCGCATTGAAGGCGGTGCAGCTCGCGGCCCTAACTTATTTCACAGTTTCCGCGAATTCAATATTGGTGAAGGCAGAGGCGCATATTTTGCCAATCCTAACGGCATTGCTAACATTTTCACCCGCATCACAGGCGGCAATACTTCCAATATTTTAGGAACATTAGGAGTACAAGGAAACGCCAACTTATTTTTACTCAATCCCAAAGGAATTGTCTTCGGCCCCAATGCGCGGTTAGATGTGCGCGGCTCGTTTATCGGTTCAACTGCTGATAGTATTGTTTTTAACAACGGCTTTGAATTTAGCAGCGCGAACCCCAGCGCCGTACCGTTGTTAGCGATTAATATTCCTGTGGGTTTGAGATTTCGAGAAAATCCCGGCACAATTGTCAACACTTCCCAAGCAATTGGCCCAACACCAACCTTACCGCCACTGACCGTAGAAACTCCAATTTCTAACAAAGTTGGTTTAGCAGTAGACCCCGGTCAAACTTTAGGGTTAATCGGGGGAGACATCCAACTGCAAGCAGGAAATTTAACAGCTTATAGCGGACAAATTTTGCTGGGTAGCGTCAAGAGTTCAGGTTTGGTACAATTTCAACCAACAGCTTTAAGTGTGAATTTAAACTACGGCAATATTCAGAACTTCGGCAATATTGAAATGAACGGTGCGTTTATAAATACCAGCGGATTAGGAGGTGGAAAAATCGACATCAGGGGATCAAACGTCACCCTCAGCGGTTCGGGAATTTATGGACTGACACTGGGAAATATTGATGGCAGAGGGATTGACATCAATGCCCAAAACTTGCGAGTAGATAAAGGGTCGCAAATTTTCACTTCTACACTAGGAGAGGGCAAGGGGAGTGATATCAACATCCGCGTTACTGACTCAGTAGAACTTAGGGGGCTGGGAATTGAAGGCTATCAGCGAGTTTACACCCAATATGTGGCATCTGGAACGCTCAACCCCTTCGATCCGCAAATTGTTCTGAATGCTGGTACTGTTGGCAGTGGAGCCTCCGGAGATATTAACGTTGACACTCCTCGGCTGCTGGTGCGCGATGGGGTAGTGGGCGGTAGCAGCACATTTAGTGCTGGAAATGGCGGAAATATGACTTTTCGCGCGAATAGCGTCGAGATCGTTAGTTCTGTACTCAACAACGGAACAACTAGGGGAAGTACCGGCTCTGGCGGAAGCATAACTGTTGACGCACAACGGTTAATCCTGCGCGATGGCTCCAATCTCGTCAGCATCAGCCGCAGTAATGGAGCATCGGGGAATATCGCGATTAAAACGAATGAATCTGTAGAATTGTCGGGGAGTCTCCCTGGAAGTACGGCACAAACTGCGATCGGCGCTAACTCTTTCGATGGGAATGGAAAAGCCGGAGATATTACGATCGACACTAAGCGGCTGACTGTTTCGGATGGAGCTGTAATTACTTTATCGACGGGTGCGATTATTGGCGGATTCGTTTTTTCTAGGAGTGGGGGACCTGGAGGAAGTTTAACTGTCAGAGCCTCGGAGTCGATCGAAGTGAGCGGCGTGTCTGGAGTTTTGGGGAATGCCGGCTTCGTCGCACCGAGTGCTCTGGGTACTCAAACTACAACCTCTAGTAGGGGTGGAGATATCCGCGTCTCAACGCCCATGCTCGCTGTACGGGATGGGGGAATTATTTCTGTGGCTTCTTTGGGTGCAGCAGATGCGGGAGATATTACAATTAATGCCGATCGCACAGAAGTGCAAGGCATGGCGAGTAACGGTGGCTTTAGGAGTAAAATTGAGGCTTCGGTTGGCAGCGCGAATACTTTTGTCAATCCCAACGCTACGGGGAATGCGGGTTCGTTGAATTTGAATGTAAATCGATTGATTGTCCGAGATGGAGCCACAGTCAATGTTGAGGCTTTGGGAACGGGAAGAGCTGGCAATATTAATGTTGTAGCCCACTCAATTGCCCTAGATAATCAAGCCAGTATTGACGGTACAACTGACTCTGGTGGTGGGGGAAATGTTAACCTCCAAGCGCGATCCATTCAGTTGCGGCGCGGCAGCAGAATTACCACCGATGCAGGTATTTCTGAGGGTGGAAATATCAGAATTAACAGCGATCTTTTGGTTGCCATCCCGCGAGAAAATAGCGACATTACAGCTAATGCTCGCACGGCTACTGGAGGACAAGTTAGGGTCAATGTACCGAATATATTTGGTTTTAGTGCCGTTAATCGCGATCGAGCTAGAAGCAGTTTAGGATTAACTGATGCGGAATTTGCTGCCTTACAAGTCAATCCAACTTCTTTACTTCCCACTAGCGATATCGCCGCCATTTCTCAACAGGCTGGGCCGGCTTTGCAAGGGGCGGTAACGTTTAGCACTACAGGAGTAAATCCTGCTCAAGGATTAGTAGAATTGCCGCAAAATGTTGTCGATCCAACGCAGTTAATTGTGGCTAATCCTTGCAATCAAGAGGCTGGGAATGAGTTTACGATTACTGGTAAAGGAGGAGTACCGCCGAATCCGAATGATGTGCTAAGTAGCGATTCTGCTCAGTTTAGTTGGGTCGAACCGAGTGCTGTCAGGAGTTCGACAACGGAAACGGTTCCGAATTTAACAGAGAGATTGCCGGCGGGTGGTACAGGTAATTCGAGAGAAGTTATTCCCGCTCAAAGTTGGGTAATGGACGATCGAGGGCAAGTAACGCTTGTAGCGTACAATCCAACTGCTCAAGTTCCGCAGCAGCGATCGGGACGAACTTTGCCTGTTTGCCAGGAGCGCTGAAATGCGATCGATATCAAATCCGCTCTTCATCAGCATTATTCATCTCTCTTATTTCCCTCTGTGTTCTCTGCGTTCTCTGTGGTTAAATCATTCCGATTTTAACCATAATATTAAAGGACACGGCAGTGCCGTGTCCCTACAGGAAATTAACCAGGTTTGCTATTACTTAACAAACAGCATTTCTTGATAAGTAGGCAGAGGCCACAAATCATCAGCCACTTCACCTTCCAGAGCATCCGCATACTGGCGAACCTCATCCATCAAAGGACGAATTGTTTGCGAAGCATACTGCATATGGTCTTCTGTCGAAGCAAAATCGTGCTTGCTCAAAGCATCACTCAACTTGCTCGCAGTATCCATCATGGACTTAACCAGCACCGCTACTTTTTCAGCACTTTCCTTTTCCAGTTCAATCCCAATCTCTTTCAATTTAGAAATCGTGCCGGAAAGTTCAGCTAAATACCTCACCGCTGCCGGGTAAATAATGGTTTTTGCCATGCTTGATACCAGTTTTGCTTCGACTTCAATTGCCAGCAAATACTGCTCTGCATAAACATCGTAACGGCTTTCCAATTCAACGGGAGTCAGAACACCTGTCTTTTCAAACAAGTCTTCAATGTATCCTTCCTTCAATACGGGCAAAGCATCTGCCGTAGTCCGCAAGTTAGCTAAACCCCGTTCCTCAACAGCCATTTTGTGCCATTCTTCCGAATAGCCATTGCCGCCAAATATAACCGCGCCGTGCTCATCCATCACTTCTTTCAAAACAGTTTGGATGGCAGCATTCAGTTCAGTTCCGTTAGCCAAATCGCTTTCTAATTTGTTAGCAATCCAGTCCAAAGAATCTGCAAGGATTGTATTCATCGCCACCAGCGGCCCGGAAACAGACTGACCGGAACCTACTGCACGGAATTCAAATCGGTTTCCAGTAAAGGCAAAGGGCGAAGTCCGGTTTCTGTCCCCAGCATCCTTCATGAAAGTAGGCAGTGTTTCTACACCTAAGTTCATAATTCCCCGACATTGAGAGTCCTTAATTTCTCCCCGGCTAATTTGCCCGAAGATATCTTCTAATTGCGAACCCAAATAGACAGAGATAATTGCTGGCGGAGCCTCATTTGCACCCAATCGGTGGTCGTTGCTGGCAGTCGCAACTACCGCGCGCAATAGCGGCCCGTATTTGTGAACTCCGCGAATCACAGCGCCGCAGAATACTAGAAATTGTATGTTCGAGTGCGGTGTATCGCCTGGGTCTAATAAGTTTCCTTGGGTGGCATTGCCGACCGACCAGTTGACGTGTTTGCCAGAACCGTTAATGCCGGCGAAAGGCTTCTCGTGCAGCAAACACATAAAACCGTGTTTCTTCGCAGTGTTGCGGAGAATTGTCATGGTTAATTGTTGATGGTCGCTGGCGACGTTTGCAGCTTCAAAAACTGGTGCAATTTCAAACTGACCGGGAGCTACTTCGTTGTGGCGGGTTTTGGCAGGAATTCCCAGACGGTACATTCTTTCTTCTACTTCCTGCATGAAGACTTGAACGCGCTCTGGAATCGCTCCAAAATAGTGGTCGTCAAATTGCTGACCTTTCGCAGGAGGTTTGCCAAAAAGGGTGCGACCTGCTAGCAGTAAATCGGGGCGACTGGTGGTGAAATTGGCATCTACCAGGAAGTATTCTTGTTCGGGCCCGCAACTGGAATTGACGGGAGCAACTTCGGTATTTCCTAATAGCTTTAACACTCGGATTGCTGCTTTGTTCATTGCGGCAATGGAACGCAAAAGCGGCGTTTTCTTGTCTAAGGCTTCACCTGTCCAGGAGATGAAAACAGTGGGAATGCACAATGTCATGCCGTTGTCTGTTTCCATGACATAAGCAGGGCTGGTGACATCCCAGGCTGTATATCCGCGAGCGGCGGCGGTGGAACGGATGCCGCCGTTGGGGAATGAGGAGCCATCGGGTTCGCCTTGTACCAGAACTTTGCCGGCAAATTCTGAGATGACGGAGCCATCGCCTTGCACTGAGATGAAAGCATCGTGCTTTTCGGCGGTGCTGTTGGTTAGCGGGTAAAATACGTGGGCGTAGTAGAGGGCTCCTTTGGAAATAGCCCAATCTTTCATTGCGGCGGCAACTACATCAGCTACGGAATCATCTAGTTTTTGGCCTGTTTGAACGGTGTTTTTTACTGATTTGAAAATACTTTTGGGCAGACTTTCTTGCATTTTGCTCAGACTAAAAACGTCTGTTGCCCACAAATCTTCTAGCCGCTTGGGAGGCTGGGCAGGCATCTGTTTGCGGTTGACGATTTGAGAAATTGCTTGAACGCGCGATTGGTTTCCACTCATGGTTATTTTTATTGGGATTGCAGGACGAGTTGTTGATAAAAAATAGATGTTAGCAAAAGTCTAACGATTGACGAATATGTTGGATTTACCCAAGATTTTGCACCATTCTCAAGAACGGGCTCTTCGGCCCGTTCCACAAGAGATCAATTTTCTCGCTTCACAGCCCGTCCAGCCTGTTCATAAAAGGCTAATTGAGAATGGTGCAACATATGAGATTTACCCAACATTTTTTGTCAAAGCTAACTTTTGCGAGAATGCCTTTTTTGGCAGGCTCTACAAGATTGGATGAGCGAGGCGCAATCACTTCGCCGTCCACCGGGCGTGACAATCCTGTGTGAGATGCGGTTGGATTTCGGTTATTAGCAAGAAGATAGATGGCAAGAGCCTGTACAAACTTGAGTCAACATTATAGATGTCTGCACTGCACAAATTTAGTAACTAATATTCACCCTGGTCAGCTCAAAAATTTTGTGCGAATCAATTCCGATGAATTCAGGTCAAAACTACTTATGGTTTTTAACGGTTCGACGATCGATAAATCGCAGTCCAGCAAACAACGCACTCGTTTAGGGGTTTTGGAGAATTATGGAGAGTACACAATCTACACTTGGAGAGTTTAAACAATCATTAACCAAATAAATGTATTGTAGGCTACAGAATTTTATGTTTTTTTTCAGAAGGGTCGCACCGATCGCACACAACCGCAGGATTTCAGTGTAACAGGACGCGGGGCGCTGAAACTGAGGGCGATCGTACATTTACAGGACTTATCGAGGGATACTATATATAGTGTACCAAGAAAGGGATCTCGCTTTTTCAAACTTTTGAGCAATCGTCATCAAATTAAAAATTTAACTTCTCACAAAATCACCGACTCTCTTATACAACAAGCGACAGACGTATAGCTGGATATTTAAATTCATTTCAAGGTGATGAAAAGACTTAAGGCAAATGTTATCCCTCTGTTAGAAACTGCTGCGTAAATTTTTAGCAGGGAGCTGATACGTAAATGAACACGTAACAGCCGTGAGCATCCCAAAGCTTTATGTCCCCAGCTTCAAGACGCAACAAAAGACGCCAACTTCTGGAACTGTACGGAAACCGCTGCCACTGGTGCAACAAGTCGATGCAGAAATCAGAAACAACCATCGAACACTTACTCCCGAAAAGCCGAGGCGGGTCTAACGCACTCTCCAACCTGCGTTTAGCCTGCTTCAGTTGCAATAATTCGCGTGGAAATAGCCTCTTGCCTCCTCCCGGCAAGAACTTACGCACACAAAGAGCTCAACCACATGAGAAAATAGCTTAGGATTTTCGCACGATCGCGAATTTTCATAGCTAATAGACATCTCCCAAAAAGCCTGTCAAGAACAGGCAGGATGCCTGTTCCACAACAATTATGGGAGATGTCTAACAAACTAACTTGCTCCTCAAAAAAGTCGCATGGATGACCTAGATGGACGGTTAAGCGCTCTAATTGCAGAGGTGCGCGACAACCCAGCTAACAGTAGAAAAGGGCGAACAGCCATGCACAAGCTCTTATGGGAAATTCAGCAACTACCAGGACTCAAAAAATCAGCCCATCAAAATTATCCTGAAGCCCTCAACCTTACTTTAGCATGGGTCAGCCGCGACATTGCTAAATTTGAACCGCGATCGCCTTCTGTTTCAAAAAGTTTTGTCAACTGGATCAACGGCTACCTGGGTTGGCGAATTCAAGATTTGTACTCTCCTGACACAGATGCTCCAATTAGTTTAGATGCACCGATTGCGGTGGATGCTGGGGAAACAACTCGGCTCGAAGTATTACCCGATTTTACGCTCAGCGGGTTGGATGGCATGATTGAAAGTTCTCAGAAAGAAACTATTCAGCGGATTGGTCTCGAACTTGAACTTTACATAGAACAAGATCCAGAAGGCAAGCTAAGAAATAGCTACCCTCGTTCTAACCCGGAGTGCAACTGCCAATTCCTCAGCATGAGAAGAGTATTAAAAGAACCTCCTG